>JAUTCQ010000019.1 GCA_030673845.1 Verrucomicrobiota bacterium JB022 | reverse complement strand
CGTTGCGGTCGACACGATGTGCTCGTCGTCCTTGAGCGCGATCCATCTGGCCTGCGAGAGCTTGCGGCGCGGCGAAAGCGAGCTGGCTTTGGCGGGCGGGGTCAACCTGATCGTGCACCCGCAGAAGTACGCGCTGCTCAGCCAAGGGCGGTTCGCCTCGACCGATGGACGTTGCCGCGCTTTTGGCGAAGGTGGCGACGGCTATGTACCCGGCGAAGGCGTGGGCGCGGTGCTGCTCAAGCCGCTGGAGCGCGCGCTGGCCGATGGCGATGCCATCCACGCGGTGATTCGGGGCAGCGCCCTGAATCACGGCGGGCGCCTCGCGGGTAGCGGCTACACTGTGCCGAGCCCCTTGGCGCAAGCCGACGTGATCCGTCAGGCGCTGGAAGATGCGGGCGTGCCGCCGGAGTCGATCAGCTACATCGAGGCCCACGGCACGGGCACCGCCTTGGGCGATCCGGTCGAAATCTCGGGCTTGTCGAAAGTCTTCGGGCAAGCCGGTCACGCGATTGCGGTCGGCTCGGTCAAGTCCAACATCGGGCACCTGGAGTCGGCGGCGGGCATCGCCGGGTTGACCAAGGTGTTGCTGCAGCTCAAGCACCGACGGATCGCGCCCAGCCTGTTGCACCATCCGGAGGGTCAGCTCAACGCCAAGATCGACTTTGCCTCAACGCCTTTTGTCGTGCCGACCGAAGGCCGCGAATGGGCCTCAACGACAGGACCGCGCCGCGCTGCGTTGAGCGCCTTTGGCGCCGGCGGCAGCAACGCCCACCTGATCCTTGAAGAAGCCCCGGAGGCAGCTCCTGCGCACGAACTCGCCAGCCCGCAGCTCATCGTGCTGTCGGCCCAAAACAAATCCCGCCTACAGGCAATGGCACGGGAACTGGCGGCGTGGCTGGAGGCCGCCAATAATGGCTCCAATGCACTGCCTCGCGTGGCCGAGCTGCTGGGGGTGAACCCGAGCGACCTCTGCCTCGACGATTCACTGACCGACTGTGGCCTCAGTGCCGACCAGATTCGTCAGCTGGCTTCAGAATCTGGCCGCGATGCTTTGACCGCTGAAACACACCTGCACGAACTGGCGGGTGGCAATCGGCTGCCGCTGGCGGCCTTGGCGGCCACGCTCCAGACGGCGCGTGAGACTATGCCCGAGCGGCTCGCCTTTGTGGCCAGTTCGGTTTCGGCAGTGATCAGCCATCTGCGGAATTTTCTGGAGGGGCAGGCGCAAGACCTCTGGCTAGGCCGCGTGGAAGAGGAGGCCGAAGACTCCTTCGATCCCTTCGACCTTCCGCTCGACGAAGTGGCTCGACGCTGGGTGGCCGGCCAGCCGGTCACCTGGGCGGTTTCAGGCCCGCGCCTGCGCTTGCCGGGCACCCTTTTCGGCGGTCGCGCGCACTGGATCCGGACGGCTGCAGCGACTCCGGCAGCCACTTCCGCGCTGCTGCATCCGCTGCTGCATCGCAACGTTTCACGGCTCCACGGGGCCGCATTCGAGACCACCTGGCAGGCGAGCGATAGCCTGCTGCGCGACCACCAGATCCAGCATCGTGCTACCTTGCCGGGGGCGACATGCGTCGAAATGCTGCAAGCAGCCGCTGAGCTGGCGACGGGAGAAAGCCCATCAACCTTGACCGATATCGCATGGCTCCAGCCGCTTCAGGTGGCCGACGGGCCGAAGACGACGCGTCTGGAGCTTCAGCCGCAAGGGGATGCGCTTCGGGCGAGTCTGCGCAGTGGCGATACCCTGCTGGCGCAGGCCACGATCGCCTCGACTCAGGCCTTGCAGGCCCCCACGATCGACCTCGCCAGATGGCGGGCCGAAGCTTCAGAGCCCGTGCCTCTCGGCGAATTCTATCCCGAAGCAGCCCGGCGCGGTCTCTCCTACGGCCCGACTCTGCGCACACTGGAATCCGTTTGGCGTGGTCCTGAAGCGGTCGTCGTCCAACTGCGGCTGCGTCAGACCGGCATATGCCGTTTCGCTCCCGAACTGCTCGACGGGGCCTTACAGGCGACGGCGTTTCTGGGCGGAGATGAAGGAACAGGCTGGCTACCCGTCGCGCTCGAACGGGTGCAACTGCACCAGCCGCTCGGGCCCGAGGTGTGGGTGCGGTTGGTCGAATCTTCCCGCACCGCCGACGAACGCGTCTTCAAGCTGACGCTGGCCGACCCGACCGGCCTCGTATGCTTGCAGCTCGATGGGCTGCACGTGCGCCGCCTTTCACCGGAAAAGCCGCGAGGCCCCGCGCCCTTGCTGCTGCACAAGATTTGGAAGGGTTGCCAGACGACTTCGCGGACGCCCTTCGAAACCGTTGTCACTGCGCGGGAGGGTGGATGGCAACTGAATGGCCGCGACTACCCCATGGCGCAGACGGTCGAACTTTGGGCGTCGTTGCGCGGGATCGACCGCCTGCAGCTTACCCTGGACGCGACAGACCCGCTCGGCAGCCTCTCGAGCTTTTTCCAAGGCGCGCTGAAGGCAGGCGTGAGGGCGGTCGAGGTGGCATGTGTGGTGGGCGACAATGTGCGCCTGGCTGCGGCGGTTGCCGGCTTCGGCCGGAGCCTCGCCCGGGAAAATGCCGCTTACCGGCTCGTGAGCATTGAGGGACCCATCTCCAGCTGGACAAACGACCCTTTCATTGAGCATCTGCGCAAGGGGCAACGTCCCGCCTGGCAAGAGCTGGCAGCCACTCCCGCCCAAACCCGCCTGCGAAAGGGTGGGGTCTACTGGATCACGGGCGGAGCGAGCGGAGTGGGGCGCCTTGTAGCGCGCCACCTGGCTTGTAACTACCAAGCTCACCTTGTTCTGAGCGGTCGCCGTAGTCCAGATCGTGAAACCGAGTCGCTGCTGGCAGAGCTGCAAACGACCGGGGCGGCGAGCGTCACCTACCTCGCCTGCGATGTGGCTTCCCGAGCGTCGGTGGACACTGCGGTCGCGGCGATCGAACAGCAGCATGGCCGCCTGCATGGCATTTTCCACAGTGCGGGGGTCTTGCGGGATCGCCTGCTGCCCAGCAAGATGGCCGAGGACTGGCAGAGCGTTGAAGCCCCCAAGGTCGACGGCGTGCGCCACCTCGATGCCGGCACCGTGCACCTCTCGCTGGACTTCCTGGTGCTCTTTTCCTCGATCGCGGCAGAGCTGGGCGGCATGGGGCAGACGGATTACGCCTTTGCCAACGGTTATCTGGATGGATTCGCCGCCTGGCGGGAGGCCGAGCGCCTTGCCGGGCGCCGTAAGGGCGTTTGCCGCTCTATCAACTGGCCGTATTGGCGCGAGGGCGGGATGCGCCTGTCTGACGCCGCGCTGAAGGCTCTGGATGCCAACCTCGGCCTTCAGCCCCTGGAAACGGTGGCTGGTTTGGAGGTACTGGAGACGATTCTGGCCGCCGCTGCGCCGCAGGTGATGGTGCTACCGGGAGATACCGCGCGCCTGCGCAGCCTGTTCTTACCTGCCGTAGACAAGCCTCTCGTTGCGTCCACCCCGACGAAGGCGCGTCCAGGCCGCTCGGCGGCTCGTCTGGTGACAGAGGTGCTGGCCGAAGTGCTGCGCGTGCCCGTGCCCGACATCCGCCTACAGGAAAAGCTGGACCGCTATGGGGTAGACTCGGTCGCCGCGATGGCCCTGACCGATGCACTGGAGCAAAAGGTTGGTAGCCTGCCCAAGACGTTGCTCTACGAGTGCGACACCGTCAGCGCGCTGGCCGAGCAACTGCAAGAGCTACACCCCGAAGCCTTTAAGGAAGACATCGAAACGGCTCCGACGCCTGCTCCAGTCCCGATGCCATCGCTCATCACAAGCACCATGGCTCTGGAGCAAATGACGACCGCAGACGACGCCGTGGCCGTGATCGGCCTGAGCGGTCGCTACCCGGCATCGCCAGACCTGGACACGCTGTGGGAGAACCTTCGCCAAGGACGTAATTGCGTGGGCGAGATCCCGGCAAGTCGTTGGGAGGCGGAAGGCGCAAGCGGCAGCCGGTTCGGCGGCTTTATCGAGGGCATCGAAGACTTTGACCCGCTTTTGTTCCAGATTTCGCCGCGCGAAGCCGAGCAACTCGACCCACAGGCGCGTCTGTTTCTGGAGGCGGCATGGCACGCGTTTGAAGATGCCGGTTACTCGCCGCTGCGCATCGCGCGCGAGCAAGACATGGCGGGCGGAGCGGGCGTATGGGTCAGCTCGATGTATCAGCACTACCCATATTTGTTGGGAGACACTGAGGCGGCAGCGCGGCTGGCGAGCGGCGCACATTGGACGATCGTTAACCGCACCTCCTACTGCTTCGACCTTCGGGGGCCGAGCCTGTCGGTCGATACGGCCTGCTCCGGATCGCTGACGGCCTTGCATCTGGCCTGCGAGAGCATCCGCCGGGGAGAGGTGCCGTTTGCCTTGGTCGGCGGGATCAACCTGACCCTGCATCGGGGCAAGTTTGCCGCCCTGCAACAGATGAACCTGCTGAGCAAGGGCGATGAGACCCGCAGCCTGGGGCAGGGTGACGGCTTTGTCGCCGGCGAAGGGGTAGGGGCCTGCATCCTCAAGCCGTTGGCGGCAGCCCGGCGCGATGGCGACCGTATTTACGGCATCATCCGGGGGAGCGCAGTCAACCATGGCGGCCGCACCAATGGCTTTACGGTGCCCAGCGTGCAGGCGCAAGCGACCCTGATCGAGCGGGGACTGGCGCGGGCGGGATTGCGGCCGACCGACATCGACTGCGTGGAGGTAGCAGCCAACGGCTCGCCGCTGGGAGATCCGATTGAATTCAGCGCGTTGAAACGTGTCTTCCGCAGCGTAACGACTCCCGTGCGTCTGGGTTCGGTCAAGTCGAACCTCGGGCACCTGGAGGCGGCCTCGGGTCTCTCTCAGCTGACCAAGGTGCTGCTGCAGTTTCAGGCGCAAACCCTCGTGCCCACGTTGCATGCCGATCCCTTGAACCCGGCGGTAGAGTTAGGTGGCACACCCTTCCGCCTGCAACAGACGGCGGAGCCTTGGACCAGCGACAAGCCCTGCCGCGTGCTGATCGACTCTTTTGGGGCAGGTGGGGCCAATGCCATGCTCGTGGTCGAGTCGGTCGTTGCCGCCGAGCCTGCAGGGACTTTCCCCGGGGCGCAGCTATTGCCGCTCAGCGCCCGCACGCCCGAAGCCCTGCGGCGCCAAGCCGCCAGCCTGAGGGCTGTGCTGGCAGGCAAGCACGCGCAGACGCCCTTGGCCGATGTCGCCTATACGCTCCAGATTGGGCGGGCGCAGCTGGCCGAGCGTCTGGCGCTGACGGTGGAGAATACCTCCGAGGCCGTCGCGGCGCTGGATGAGTTTTTGAGCACCCAGTCCCGCCGGGGCACTCATTGGGAGCGGGATACTGCCGATGCTCGCCTGGCCGACGCTTTCGACGCCGCCTCGCTGCAAGCCTTCGCCGGTAGCTTGCACCGCCTCGCCCTGCTGTGGATCAAAGGGGCCGAGGTGGATTGGGAGCAAGTCCTCTGGGCGCAGCGTCGGGCACGGGTCGTATCGCTGCCGGGCTATGCCTTTGACCGCGTGCGCTGCTGGCTGCCCGATTCTGTCTCTCCGCAGCCGCCGGTTGCTCAGGTGGTCGCGTCCACACTGGAATCGCCCTCCGCAGGTGGTCTACGCGAAATCGTGGCCGAGCTGCTCAAGCTCGAGCCAGCGCAGCTCGATGCCGATTGCGATCTGCGGGACTATGGCTTCGATTCGCTCCTGGGTCTGCAACTGATCCAGCGCCTGCAGGAGACCTTTGGCGTCAGCATCTCGCCGGTGGAGCTGTTTGATCAGCCGACCCTGGCCGCGCTGGAGGCTCGCTTGCCCTCGGCAGTGTCGGTCGAAAAGAGCGAGCACACTTCCGCCTCATCGCGTGAGCCCTTCGCCTTGTCCCGAGGCCAAGCCGCGCTGTGGTCGCTCGCCCGCCTCGATCCCGACGACTACGCCTATAACCTGCCCTGTGGTTTCCGCATCCGTCAGGCATTGGATACGCATGCCTTTGCGGAAGCGCTCGACCGGGTGGTGGCACGCCACGAGGCGCTGCAAGTGACGGTAGAAGTCGTCGACGGGCAGCCCCGCCAGCGCTTGCTTCCAGAGCCTCCGAAGCTCGAATTGATCTCCTGGAGTGGCGTGGAGGAGGGCGAGCTTCCCGACCGCTTGCTGGCCCTGGGGCGGGCACCGTTCACCCTCGAAGGCGGTCCCCTGTTCCGGGCGCAGCTTGTGCAGCTCGGCGCGGCGGATTACGCGTTGGTGCTGACGGCCCACCACATCGTTTTTGACGGCATGTCGCTGACCGTCCTGCTCGGTGAGTTGATCAAGGCCTACGAAGCATTGCGACGCAATCAACCGGTTGAGCTTGAGCCCTTGCCGGCCCAATACCGTGATTTCGTGGCCTGGCAGCAAGAGATGCTGGCCGGTTCGCAAGGCCTTCGCGCCCGCCAATACTGGACCGAGCGCCTTGCGGGAGAGCTGCCTCAGCTTGAACTGCCGACCGACCGCGCGCGTGGCGCTCAGCCAAGCCCTGGAGGCGCAGTTTTCACCGCCGAGCTGGACGCCAGCACGACCGAGCAATTGAAGGCTTTGGCGCGACGTGAAGGCGTGAACCTCTTCACGCTGATGTGCGGCACCTGGTGTGCACTTCTACACCGTTACTCAGGCGAGCGCAGGATCATCGTCGGCACTCCCGTGGCAGGCCGCCCGCATTCGGCCTTCGGGCACCTCGTGGGCTACTTTGCCAACCTGATGCCGCTCGTGCAGCACATCGAGCCGGAGACGCCCTTTCGCGATCTGCTGAAGGACTTGCAGCGGGCCTTGCTGGAGGGCGTGGAACACGGCGACTACCCGTTCAGCGAGCTGATCCATCACCTCGATCTGGAGCGCAGTCCCGACTCCAACCCCGTATTCCGCGTCGTCTTCGGCTTCCAGAACTGGCTGACGAGCCTCGACGCGAGCACGGCCGAGCTGCTCGCCGCCAAGGGTGAGGCGGGTGACCGTCTGGTGCTCGAAACCATCCCCGAAGTGCACCAGAGCGGCGAGTTCGACCTGATGCTCTCGGTGGTCGAGACCAGTGGCAAGTGCCTCGTATTCTACAAATATCGTCCGGCTCTTTTCGACGAGGCGACGCTCGCACGCATGCATCGCCATTACGTGGTCATCCTGCAGGCGGCACTGGCCGATGCCGCGCGTCCGGTGGCAGCCATCCCGCTGCTGGACATGCAGGAGCGGCGTGCCTTGGAGGCCCTGACTACGGTGCCATCTCCGGCTTACCCCCGCGAGCAGAGCATCGAGGCGTTGTTTGCGGAGCAGGTCGACGAGCATGGTGAGCGCACTGCCATCTCCTGCGGCGAACGCAAGCTGACCTACCGCGAGCTGGAGCACCGGGCCGACTGCTATGCCTGTGGCCTGCTGGAGCATGGGGTGAAGGCGGGCGATGCCGTGTGCCTGCGTGCCCACCGCTCCGTCGATTTTGTGGCCGTGCTGCTGGGGATCCTCCGGCTGGGCGCCTATTACGTGCCGATCGATCCGACTTATCCGGAAGCACGGGTTCAGCACATCCTGGAGCTGGTATGGCCCCGCATCTTTCTCGACGAAAGCGGGTCGCGCGACGCGCTAGACTTCAGCACCGTTTTCAAGCGGGGAGTCAACAGCCACCGCCCGCTGCCCGAGATCGACCGGCAAGGCGATAAGCGCCGGGCCTATGTCATGTTCACCTCTGGCAGCACGGGTGAGCCCAAGGGCGTAGAGATCCCGCACCGGGGCATCGTGCGGCTGGTGCGTGGCAACTGTTACAGCCCGCTAGGCCCGGATTGTCGCGTGGCCCATCTCGCATCGGTGGCATTCGATGCCGCTACTTACGAGATTTGGGGGCCACTGCTCAACGGCGGGGAGATCGTGCTCTACGAATCTACCGAGATCGTGGTGCCGGACCTCGCCAACTTCCTGGCGCGAGAGCAACCGACGGCGCTGTTCCTGACTGCCGGGCTCTTCGACCTCCTGGCGCGAGAGCACGCCGCCTGCTTCGCCGGTGTGCAACGTGTGCTGACTGGTGGCGATGTCGTTTCGCCTGTCGCGGTGCGTGCGGTGCAACAGGCCGCCCCTGATTGCGAAGTCGTCAACGCCTATGGGCCGACCGAAAACACGACCTTCTCGACCTATTTCCTCGTGCCTAGCGATTGGGCAGGGGGCGCTCTGCCGCTGGGGAGCTCGATTGCGCACACGGAAGCCCTCGTCTGTGATGCCTCTGGCCAACCGGCACCGCTCAACGTCTGGGGCGAGATCTGCCTCGGCGGGGACGGCCTTGCGAACGGCTACTTTGGCAACCCAAAGCTCACCGCCCAAGCCTTCGTCGCGCACCCGCTACGCGCCGGCCAACGCATCTACCGCACCGGTGATCGTGGCCGCTGGCGGGCCGACGGCCTACTCGAATTCGGAGGGCGCCTCGACCGGCAAGTCAAGATCCGAGGCTTCCGCATCGAGCTGGGCGACATCGAGAGTGCGTTGCAGGAGCACCCGCAGGTCGAACAAGCTGCCGTCTTCATCTCCGAACGCCCGCACGTGGGCAAACAGATCGAAGCGGTGCTGGCCATGCCGGGGCAGCTGCACCCGAGCGAGCTGCGGGCCTGGTTGCGCGATCGCCTGCCGCCCTACATGCTGCCCGCGCAGTTCCACTTCGTGCGCGAGCTGCCGCTGAACCGCAACGGCAAGGTGGACCGCAGCCGCCTGGCGGCACTGGCGGCCGAGGCACGCCCGGCGAAACAAGCTGCCGCTTTGCCCCCCCGCGATCCAGTGGAGCGTCGCCTGGCGGAGATCTGGCAGCGCCTGCTCGACCGGGCCGACCCTGTTGGCAGGGAGGACGATTTCTTTGAACTGGGTGGCCATTCACTGGTGGCGACGCAGTTGATCACGATGGTGGAGCAGGAGTTTGGCGTGCAGGTATCGCTCCGCACTTTCTTTGCAGAGCCTACGGTAGCAGCACTGGCCCGGTGGGCAGCCAATCCCGGTGACACGCAAACACCGGAGGCCGACGCCGAACAAGCCCCGGCCTTGGCCTCGCTGACTGCCGGACAGGCGCAGCTCTGGTTTTTGCAGCAAGTTGAGCCCTCCAGCTCGGCCTACAATGTGCCGCTCTCGCTCGACATCATGGGCGAGTTGGATGCACCGATGTTGATCGCCTGTTGGCAGACGCTGGTGGAGCGGCATGAGGCCTTGCGCACCCGCTTTGTCGAGCTCGATGGCGAGCCCCGGCAGGAGCTGTGCGCAGATTGGCCGAAACTGGAGTTCGTCGATGCAGAAGCGGCCCAAGGCTCGCAGGCGCTCGACTGGGTGCGCCAAGACGTAGCCAGTGGCGTTCGCGAGGCCTTCGACCTGGCCGCCGGTCCGCCTTGGCGCGGTCGCGTGTACCGCGTCGCCGCTCAGCGCCATGTCGTCTGTCTCAATCTGCACCACATCATTGTCGACGGCTGGTCGGCTGGCCTGTTGCTGCGCGAATTGGGGCAACTCTACGAGGCCAACTTGCGGAGCCAACCCTTGACCCTGTCTGCTCCTGGCCGCGGCTGGTTCCAGATCGCGCAGGAAGAGCAAACGTGGCTGGCCTCGGAGGCTGCCGAAGCCGCCAAGGGCTACTGGCGCCGCGCATTGCAGGGGGCTCCTCCGGTGAGCGTCTTCCCGCCGGACCGTTCGCGCGGGCTCGCCCCGGCCCGGGGTGCCAACCTGCCGTTCGCCGTCCCCTCGGCTTTGCAGGCGCGTTTGTTCGAATTCTGCCGCCGCGAGCGCGTGACCCCCTATACGGTGTTGCTCGCAACCCTGGCGTTGCAGCTACGCCAGTGGACGGGCGAAGACGATTGCGTCATCGGCACTCCGGTAGCCAATCGCAGCCGTCCGGGTGTCGACTCGGTGGTGGGCTACTGCGTCAATACCTTGGCCATGCGCCAGGCACTGCGCGAAGACGACACCTTCCGCCGTCTGCTGGAGCGCGTAAGCCGCCGTAGTCTGGAAGCGTTCGAGCACCAGCGCCTGCCCTTCGACCGTGTGGTCGAGCTGGCCGGAGTGGAGCGGCGCACCGGGGTCAACCCGCTCTTCCAGATCATGCTCTCGCTGGAGAACAACCCGAAGAGCGCCCTGTATTTTGGTGAGGCGGAAGTCCAGCGCTTCGACTTCCCCTACCAGGATTGCAAGTTCGACCTCACGTTTGAATTCTCTCAGGTAGGCCAAACGCTGGAAGGCTGGCTCGAATACGACGCGTCTCTCTACGACCTAGAAACCGTCCAGCGCATCGCCAACGGGTTTGAAGCTCTGCTCGCCTGCCTGCTGAAAGGGCCGGATACGCCGTTGCGAGAAATCCCCGCCGTATCGGTAGCGGAGGTGCAAGCGCTGCAGCAACTGGGCTTGCCACCCGCTCCGATCCCACCGGGCAGTCCGCTTTTCCTGCAGCGCTGGGGCGACCGGGTGCAGCAAGCGCCGCATGCCGTGGCCGTGCATGAAGGCGATCGCCGTTGGACTTACGAAGAAATCGACCGCCGTTCCTCCAGCCTTGCCGCCGCGCTTGGCCGCCAGCCCGCGCCGTTTGTCGGAGTGCTGCTCGAGCGCTCGACCGAGCTGGTGGTAGCCATCCTCGCGATCTGGAAGGCCGGGCGAGCTTACCTGCCACTCAGCCGCGAGCTTCCGGCGGCTCGCCTGCAACAGATCGTGGCGGATGCGGGCCTGCAAACGGTGATCGGCGACAGCGCCGACCCCCTGCCCGAGGCCCTCGCCACCTGCACACGGGTAAAGGTGGATGCAGTGGGCACGCCGCATGGCTTCACGCCTGCGGTAGTCAAAGCCAGCGACCCGGCCTACATGATTTACACCTCCGGCAGTACTGGGCGCCCCAAGGGCGTGGTGGTGACTCACGGTAACGTGGCCGCTCTCTGCGTCGCCATGCCGATGGCCTACGAGCTGGGCGCGCGCGACCGCGTGCTGCAATTCGCCTCTCCGCTCTTTGATGTATCCGTCGAGGAGCTTTTCCCGACCCTCGCAACTGGCGGCACCGTGGTGCCGTTCCCGGCTGGCGGGCCGCTGGAAGCACGCGAATTCGAGCTTTGGCTGGCCCAGGCGCAGCCCACCGTCCTGAATCTGCCGACCGCGTTCTGGCAACACTGGGTGCGCTCCAGTGCTGCTGCGGGTTGGATGCCCGAGTCGGTGCGTCTGCTCATCGTGGGAGGCGAGGCTCCCAGCCCGGAGGTCTACGCCCTTTGGAGGCAACGCCATCCCCGGGTCCGCTGGCTCAACGGCTACGGCCCCACCGAAACGACGGTGACGACCACGGTGTTTGAGCCCGGGGCGGATGCTCCTTCCGGCGGCATGCCGATCGGGCGCCCACTGGCCCACACGCAAGCCTTGGTCATGGATCCCGGCGGAAATCTGCTGCCGCGCGGCGCCACCGGTGAGCTGTGGCTCGGCGGCCCGGCCGTCGCTCAAGGCTATTGGCAGCGCCCAGAGCTGACGGCGAACGCTTTCGTCCACCACCCGTTGACTCCAGACCGCCTTTACCGCACGGGAGACCGCGTCCGCTGGAATGCCGCCGGTCAACTGGAATTTCACGGGCGCATCGACGGTCAGGTAAAGGTGCGCGGCTTCCGCATCGAGCTGGGCGAAGTCGAAGCCTGCCTGCACCAGCATCCTGCCGTGCTCAGCGCGGCGGTAGCCGTCAAAGGGCAAGGAGAGGGCGCGTTCCTCGCCGCTTACGCCGTGTTGCGCCCCGAGGAAGAGGCAGAGCCCGAAGAACTGCGTGCCTACCTGATCGAGCGCCTGCCGCCTGCCGCCGTGCCGGCTCGCGTGCTGCTGCTGCCTGCGCTGCCGCTCAACGCCAGTGGCAAGATCGACCGCCGTGCCTTGCCTGAGCCCGTCGTCGAAGCATCCAAAGCCTCAACGCCGGAGCCTACGCCCGCCGAAACCAAAGTACTGGCAGTGTGGCGCGAAGTGTTGCATCAACCCGCACTGGGCGTCACCGACGACTTTTTCGCGAGCGGCGGCCAGTCCCTGCTTGCGGTGCGTCTGGTGGCCCGCCTCCGGGAGGCTGCCGGGCTGGAGCTGAGCGTGGGAGAGCTGATTGCACACGGCAATGTGCGCCGTCTGGTCGCAGCAAAGTCGACGACTTCTGCCTCCGTCCGCCACCGCCATCTCCATACCCTGCAATCGGAGGGTGATGGCTCGCCCCTTTACATGTTGCCCGGTGGCGACGGCGAATGTGCCAGCCTGCTTGCCCTCGCGCACGGCCTCGGTCGAGACCGTCCCTTCCATGCGTTCGAAACGCCGGGGCTGCGGGGCGAGTGTCCGCCGCACCGCACGATAGAAGCGATGGCGAGGGCTCTGCTGCGTCTGATCCCCGACCCGAAGCGCGGCTGGTGGCTCGGCGGCTGGTCGATGGGCGGTGTTGTAGCCTTCGAGATGGTGCGCCAGTGCGAGCACCTGGGCTTGCCGCTGCCGCAGGGCCTGGTGGTGCTCGACAGCTTTTTCGCCAGCGAGATCCGCCATGTCGATCCTCATTGGACGGGCGACGAGGCGAAGGTGGGCGAAAACGGCCACACGCAGCCCTTCCAGCTGTTCGAGCCCAACGAGGAGGCGCTGGTATCCTATGCCCCCACCGGCGCGATCCATGTGCCGGTTTACTTCTTTGAGCCGCAGCAAGACTTCGCAGCCTCGTTGCGTGCCGCCTCCCGTCGCCGCTGGCGCAGCCTGGCCCAAGGCAGCTTCGAGACATTCTCCGTACCCGGCAACCACTTCTCCATGCTGCAGCACGCCGTGATGGCACCGCTGGCCGAGCACTTGCGCGCAATCTTCCATGGCCAACCTTCCACTGCCTACCGTGCGTCTCCCCTCCCACTCGACGATTGACCTCGGCCTCCAGCGCGAGGGGCAAGCTGTCGCGGCGGTATGGTCGAGCGCAAGCGACGATCTGTCGACGCTCGAAGCGACGGCCGCGGATTGGCTGCACCCGGCGGAATTGGCGCGCCTGTCCGAGTTACGCTTCACGGCCCGGAGGCGCAGCTTCCTGCTCGGGCGTCGAGCCGCGCAGCAGGCCTTGCAACACCTGCTCGGGCTGCCGGAGGGCGAGCGACTGGAGATCCGTTCCGGCGTGTTTGGCTTTCCCGTCGTAGCCTCGACGGACGCTCGCCGACCGCAAGTCAGCCTATCGCACACGGGCGAAGTCGCGGTCGCGGTCGCGTTTTTTGAAGATCACCCGCTGGGCATCGACATCGAGGCGATCTCGGTCGACCGCATGGAAACGGTCCTGCGTCACGCCAGCGCCCACGAGCGGGCGTTGCTGGAGGCGCTCGACTGCGCGCCCGAAGTCGCCACCACCGTGCTCTGGACCTGTAAGGAGAGCCTCAGCAAGATCCTTCGCACCGGCCTGATGACGCCGCTGGAGGTCTACGAGCTCGACAACCTGACGGCACATGGCGAGGGATGTTGGACGGCCTCGTTTCGTAACTTCGCCCAATACCGGGCCGAGGCTGGCATCGCCGGATATGCCGTGCAGGCGCTCGCGCTTCCCCGGCGAACGATGCTTGGCAGGGCCGATGTCTTTCGCCACGTTGCCACCGCATGACTTCTCCGCGCATCACGTTCCTGCTTTCCGGGCAGGGTTCGCAGCACTTTCAAATGGGGCGCGAGCTGTATGAACGCCACCCCGTGTTCAACTACTGGATGCGCGAGGGCGATCGCCTGCTGCGAGAGCGCGAAGGGTACGGCTTTCTGGAGACGCTCTACGATGCGGGCCGTAAAAAGAGCGACCCCTTCGACGACCTGGCGCTGACCAGCCCGGCCCTCTACACGACCGAGTATGCGCTGGCCCAGACGCTGGCGCATCACGGCATCGTGCCGCAGCGGCTGATCGGCTTTAGCCTGGGCGAATTTGCGGCCCTGGCGATTGCACGCGCGGTGACTTTCGAGCAGGGTCTGCGGGCCGTATCTCACCAGCCCGCGCTCTTTGCCGACTGTCCGCCGGGGCGCATGATCGGTATTCTGGCCGGTGCCGACTCGGTCGCCGCCAGCATCACGGCACCCTACGAGGTGGTGGCAGTCAACGGCCCACAGCACTGCGTGATCGCGACCGCAGTCGAGCATGTTCCGGAAGTCGTTCGCGGCCTTGAAGGTGCCCGGTTGTTACACCAGGTGCTGCCGGTGCCGCTGGCCTTTCACTCCCGCTGGATCGACCCGGCGCGCCGGGCTTTCGCCGAGCGCTTTGCCGGTCTGCAGATCGCGCTCCCGCAGGTAGAAGTCTGGGGCGGGCGCAACGTAGCCTGGCAGGAAGGGGAGGGCGCCGCCCAACTCTGGGATGCCGTCCGCGCACCGATGGACTTGCCTGCCGCAGTCGCGCGCGCCGAAGCCGCCGGCCCTTCACTCTTTATCGACATCGGCCCCTCCGGCACGATGGCAGGCCTCGTGCGCAAGCTGCTGAACCCTTCCAGCCTCTCGCAGGCACACCCGATTTTCAGCCCCTTTGGCAACGAAGAGAAGGCGCTCCAACGTCTGCTGCAGTTGATCCATACCGCAAGCCCAGTCTGACGCTCAATGTCGCAACATGCATCCATGGCAGAGCTTTTTTGGTGGCAGCGGCGAGACCTTGCCTTTGGTCACGAAGGCCTGGCTTTGGCCGGCCAACCCCTCGCCGAACTGGCCGAGCAGGAGGGCACGCCGCTTTACGTTTATTCCCTCGCGCGCATCCGCGAAAAGGTGCGGCAGCTCCAGCAGGCGCTGAGCACGGTCGACGCCGCCCGCCGGCTCTACTATGCCATGAAAAGCAACCGTCATCCGTCGATCCTTCGCCTGCTGGCCGAAGAGACGACGGTGGGCATCGATGCTTGCTCGCCGGGCGAAGTGCGCCGCGCGCTGGAGTGCGGATTTGTGCCCGAGCGGATCTCCTTCACCGGCTATGCTGTGTCGCGCTCCGACTGGCGGCAGCTACTCGCTTATCCCGGTCTGCGGATCAACTGCGACGGGTTGAGTGCGCTGCGCGAGGTGGGCCGGCAGGCACCGGGGCGACGGTTGGGCCTGCGGCTCGACCCGGCCCTCGGGGTGGGTTATCGCGGCAATCGGCTGGTCGAATACAGTGGCACGGCCCCGGCCAAGTTTGGGATCCGCGCCGACGATTTACCGAAAGCGCGGGAGATTGCCGAAGAGCACGGACTGGTCGTCGAAGGGCTGCACTGCCACGCCGGTTGCGGCTACCTCGGTCCTCAACTGGAGCAGTGGAGCACCGTGCTCGCCTGCGTCGCGAGCTGTGCGGCAGCATTCCCCGCGCTGCGTTACGTCAATCTGGGCGGCGGGCTGGGCACCCCGCGCCAACAGGGCGACGAAAGGCTCGATCTTGCCGTATGGGCCGAGGTGGTGCAGCGACATTTCGGCGGGCGGGGGCTGGAAATCTGCTTCGAGCCGGGCGACTTCCTCGTGAAAGACGCCGGGGTGCTGATCCTCGAAGTGGCGAGCATTGACCACAAGGCCGGCGTTACCTTTGTGGGGCTCAACGGCGGCTTCAACCTCCACCCCGAGCCCGCTTATTACGACCTGCCGCTGCCTGCCGTGCCCGTGGCACCTCGGGAGGGCGCATGGCGGGCGGTGACGCTGACCGGCAATATCAACGAAGCCCTCGACGTGTGGGCGCGCGACCTGCCCATGCCTCCGCTGGAGATTGGCGACCGCGTGGCCCTGCTGCATGCAGGGGGTTACGGGGCCGCGATGAGCTCACAACACTGCTTGCGGGGCGAGTTCAGCGAATACGTTTTGCCATAAAAAAGCTCCCGTCGCCATGAGGCCAGGGGAGCCGGAAAAAGTATTTGCCGCAGAAACTAGGCCGCTTGAGCCGGGCGGGTGTCTTGCGCGAGCAAAACGATGAGCCCGATGAACGGCGTGAGGATCAACGACACGAAAAAGTTACCCCAGAAGCCGAACTTCTTCTCCTTGCCCAAGTAAGCGAGCACGAGGCAGAAGATGACGTAGGGAGCGATGCTGACGAGTGAAGCGGTCATGATCTTGTAAGCTTTTTAGGGTGACGGACAGAAATGGCTTAGGCGACGGCTTGCTTGCCGCGCTCGTAGAACTTGTTGAAGGTGCTCTTGGCCTTCGAGAGGTCGATATTGAGCAGGTTGCCGCCGTTGGCGAAGTGCTCGGCGAAAACGCGACCAACGCCGTAGGTGATGCCAGCTGCGGCGGCAGGACCGGCCGTTAGCGAAAGCAGTTGCCCCACGCCGGGGATCACCTTGAAGCCGCTGGCAAGGAAGCGTTGCAGCAACGGGAAGATGCCGAGCGCACCCACCACGGAGCCGAGGGCGATTTCAGCCGTCTTTTCGTTGTGATCCACACCGTAGGCCTTGCACAGCTCCACCAGCATTTTCACCTGCACGCCAGAGATCACGGCGAGGTCGACGAGGGGGAGGGGAATCACGCCGCCGCCAGCCGCAAAGGCTGTGTAACGGTTGATGATCGCTTCGGCGTGGACATCGGGCGAAACCTTGACGGCGGGCGCGGTTTCGACGGCGTCCGGCGCGGACGCTTCGGGAGCGCTTTGGGTGGGCTCTTCAGCGGAGGAACGACTCTTTTCGGCCATGGTACAGAAATGGGCGTGGTGAAAAACGACAGTGGTGGAGACGTTGCGAGAAACGCTCCATAAAAATCTGCGCAAGTGGCCCATTTTGCAACAGGTAATTCCTTTTCGAAGCAACTATTTCATGTTCGTTACACCAGCGCCATGAGGGATCTTCGAATCACGAATGAAAGGGGCCCCTCGGCTCTTGACGCCGCCCCAACTACCACCACTATCGGTGAAGCCTCTGCTGATACTCTCACCTGTTGCCAATGAACCTGCAAAAAATCCGGGCGAACCTGCGCCAGAACTGGAAGGAGATGGGCCCGAAGATCAAGGTAACGCTGTCCATCTTCCTGTTCGTCTTCGTCTTTCTCGTCATCATTTTTTCCGACCGCATCTTCATCAATATCTACCCGGGTGAGGCCGGGGTCTTGTGGCGCCGGTTCGACGGGGTGAAGCATCAGGCAGGCACCGACATGCAGCAGGTCTACGGCGAAGGGTTTCATATCATTTGGCCGTGGGACAAGATGTACGTCTACAACGTGCGCATCCAGCAGGTGATCCACCACTTCGTCGCGCTCAGTAATGACGGCCTGGCCATCGATTTTGACCTCTCGATCCGTTATCGGCCAAGGGTGGAAGAGCTGCCTTTGCTGCACCGCGAGATCGGCCCGAATTACGTCGAAAAAATTGTACAGCCCGAGGTCCAGTCCGAAGTGCGTTCCATCGTAGGCAAGTTTACGCCCGACGAGATCTACACTTCGCAAGGCTTTATCATCGAGACCATCCTGCAAGGCACCTTGCTTGCGCTCTACGACCGCTATGTGGTTCTGGACGACTTGCTGATCAAGGAAGTCCGCCTGCCCGAGCGCGTGCGCGAAGCGATCGAAAACAAGCTGCGGGCCGAGCAGATGGCACTGGAATGGGACTACCGCATCGTCCGCGAGATCAAGGAAGCCCAGCGCAAGGAAATCGAAGGGGTCGGGGTCCAGCGCTTCCAGGAAGAAGCTATGTCCGACGTCGCCCGCTTCAACGACTACCTGCGCTATCGGGGGATCGACGCGACGGTGCAGCTTGCCACCTCCAACAATGCCAAGGTGGTGGTGGTCGGCAACCGCGACGGTCTCCCCTTGATCCTGAACATGGCCGACAGTGGGCAACTAAACCCGGCCAAGCCCACCGACCAGTATTCGGCGCCTCCCAGCGTGTCCGAGACCGATCTTTCGCAAGACGACCCGGAGCAGACCCGTATCAACCGCGAAAAGCAACCGACGGAGCAGGCGATGCCCAAGGTCGCCGTGCCGGCCGCGCCCAGCTTCGATGAAGCCGAGACGCTTTACCCGCGCGTGATGCGCAATGCGGAAAACCCACTCGCGCCCATGCCCGAGCAACAGGATTCGAAGCGAGACCCCTCCAAATGAATCGGCCCGCCCACGCGTTTGCCTGGCTCGGCTGGCGGGGTATCTGGGCGTGCTTTGCCTTGATCCTCTTCGGCTGCGGCCCGGTCTACTCACCCGAAGAGCTGAACCGCGCCGGCCAGTGGACCCACCTGAAGCTGGAAAAGCGGACCTTCCCGCCCGGCACGGTGGTGCGTGCGCTCGTCTGGGGCCGCTACTTCGACGAAGAGGTGATCCAGCGCTTCGAAGACTTCTACCAGATCGACGTGCAGCTCGATACCGTTATGACTAACGACGAGATGCTGAAAATCCTGGAAGAGAAGCCCGGCTATTACGACCTCGCGATGCCGACCGGCTACATGGTCGAGACGATGCGCGCCCGGCGACTTTTGACGACGCTGAACCCCGACCTGCTTCCCAATGCCGTCGGGATCCCGCCCACCTGGCGCGAGTTGCCCTTCGACCCCCGCGCCCAGCTCAGCCTCCCTTACTATTATGGTGCACTCGGCTTCGGCTTCGACATCGCCTATGTCGACGGCCTGCCCACCAGCGCCAGTATCGTGCTCAGCGAAAAGAATGCACGCCTGTTCGAAGGCATGGCCGCCTTGCCCGACGACGCCCGTTTTGCCTTGGGCGCGACTTTGGTTTACCTCGGTTATTCAGCCAACTCCACGAATCGCGACGAGATTCGCGAGGCGGCAGACCTGCTGAAAGAGTTCCGTCGCCAAGGCAATATCTTCGAGAGCGACTACATCGTAGACACCATGCTGGAAGGCAAAGCTTCCCTCGCCCTTATGTGGAGCGGAGACGCCACCCTCGCCGCCAGCCAGATGAGCAACATCCGCTTCCTCTTGCCCGATGAGCAGGTCATTACCTTTTTTGACTGCTTTGTGATCCCGGCTACGTCGCAGCAACCCGAGCTGGCGCACTTCTTTCTCAACTATCTGCTGGAGCCCACCGTCGCGGGCCAGATGAGCAACTACTCGCACTACATGGTGACGAACCTCGCGGCGCGGCCTTACGTCAAGCGCACCATCCTCAACGGCCCGGCAGCGCTCATGCCGCCTCCGCAGCGCACGGTCATGATCGAGTCGGTGGGAGAAATGGAAGCGTTTTATGAAGAGGTCTTCGCCGAAGTGAAGGCCGTGGAGCCTGTCTCCCGCCCGGCATCTTATCCGCCTTACCTGCCTCGAGCCTTGAAGTATGGAAGGAACTGACGACCTGCGGACGCTGTTGCACGGTTTGAAAGGCGAAGTGCTGCTCGCGCTTGCGGCCGAGGGCTCTGCCGAACGCTTTGCCCGCATGTTGGCCGAATTCCGCGCCGGGACTCCTGCCGCCTACCTGGCGGGCTTTTTCTACTTCATGGGCGAGTTCTTCACGATCGACGCACGCGCCTATATCACCGACGGCGAGGCCGAGCACCTGGTGCGGGCCGTCATCGCCGAAGCCCAGGCCTTTACCGCCGACACGGGGCGCGCTCCTCGCATCCTTGAAATCGGCACTGGCGCCGGCACGCTGGCCCTGACGGTAAAAAAGGCCTTGCCGGGGAGCATCGTCTACGGCTCCGACGTCGACCCCGATGCGCTCGATGTGGCGGTCGAAAACGCCAACCTGCAACGCTGCGAACTGAAGCTGCTCGAAGGCAGTCTGCTCGACCCTTGGCCTGAAGCCGAGCCGCCCGACATCGTCTTTGCCGACCCGCCCTGGGGCACCCGCGAAGACCTTTACGACGACGAGCGCGACGCCGCCTTCTACGACCGGATGCCCGAGCTCTCCGCTTACCCGGCGGAGGGCCGCACGGCGTTGCACGAGGCCATCGTGGCCGACTACGCCGCGCGGGGCTGGACCTGCCGCCTGCTGATGAACTTTGGTGTCATCGACGTCGAGACGGTCAAAAAAGTGGTCGCTCCGCTGCAGGCGTCCCTGATTCATCCGATACCCGGTATAACGGTAGCGATCTGCCGTGGCCCTCGATCCTGATCCCATGCAGCGCCTGAACGAGCAGAACAAAGCGGCCTGGAATGGCCTCTACGCCGCTCGGCCCGAGCTTGTCTGGGGGCGAGATCCGCTGCCCTTTCTCGCCAACTGGCACGAGCGTTTTCTGCCCTTTGCCGGCCGCACCGGAGAGATTCTCGACGCGGCGACCGGGGAAGGGCGCAACCTGCCATTCGCGCTGAGCCTTGGCGCGCCCGTCTGCGCCAGCGATGCCTCTGCGGCTGCACTGGCCAAGATCCCGCCCACGGTACGAGAACAGGTCCATACCGTGCAGGCCGATCTTGGTGAGCTGCCGTTCGAGGACGGACGCTTCAGCCTCATATTGCTGCTCGATACGCTGGAGACGCTGCCGGCACCCCATGAGGTCTTGCGCGAACTGCGCCGTGTGCTGCGCCCCGATGGTGCTCTGTTCGTTAACCTGCCCGACCCGGGAGAGAGCATTGCCGGCGTAGAGATGGAGGACCTGCCGGAGGGTAAAGGCTTGCTCTATCAACACCGTTACTATTTTCGTTTCTTCTCCTCCCCGGAAGCGCGCACCCTGTTGGGAGAATGTGGTTTAACCGTGCTGGCGGAAGGGGAAGAGCGCTGGCAGGAGGCGCCGCACCCCGGTTTCCGTGATGCCCCCCATTCGCACTTCAGCCACGTCTTTCTTTGCCGGCCCGCTGGCTCGTCATGACTTTGAGCAACGCGCAGGGTGGGGTGGCGACGCGGCTCTGGCTCTTCGGCCTGCTGGCGGGCCTGCTTTCGTTTGGATTTGCACTGGGGCTCAGCGCGAGCGACGGCCTCTTCCTCTCGCAACTCGGTGCGGACAAGCTCCCGCTGATCTACCTGCTCACGCCCTTTCTCATGGCGGGCTACATCTCGCTCTTTTCGTGGATTCAGGTCCGCGTCTCGATCGAGGGCACGATGAAGATCGTCGGCGGTATCCTCGTGGTGGGCGGTTGCCTCGGCGCGCTCGCCATTTGGCTCGAAAGCCGGGGCGTCATCGGCGAATGGCTCTACTACGTGCTCAAGCTCTACGTCGCGGTCTGGTGGATTGGCCTCTACACGCTCATCTGGAACTTCGTGGAAGCCTACTTCGAGGTGTCGGAGGGCAAGCGGCACTTCGGCGTCATCGCAGCGGCCAGCGCGGGGGGCACCATCCTGGGCGGGGCGACGGCATCGTTTTTCGCCGGTCAACTGCCGGTGTGGGGCTTCTTTCTCGGCTGGGCAGTGGCGGGCGCAGCTACCTGGCCTGTGATCCGGCAGATCGAGCGCCGTTGCCAGAACCTCGATGCCCTGCGCGAAGAAGACCGCGAGGATGAGCCGAGCCTCGTAGCCGTGCTGCGCGAGACTTTTGCCAACCTCCGTCGCTCGCCCTACGCCCTGTGGGTGGCGCTGCTCTACTTTTCGCTGCCGCTGCTCAACACCCTTTCCGAATATCTCGCCTACGAGCAGTTGGAGAGTCTCGCGACGGAATCCGGTCTCGTTTCTCTCTTTGGGCGCCTTTACGCTATCGCTTTCGGGGTCAACCTCGTCATTTCCCTCTTTCTGTTCCGGCCCCTCGTGCAGCGCTTCGGCACGCGCGGTCTCGTGCTGGTCCAGCCTGCCGCCTATTTCTTCGTCTTTGTCTGGTTCTCGGTCGATTACGGGCTGCCGGTCGCCTTTGCCGGCTTTTACGCCTACCAGACGCTGCTCGTCTCGATCGACAACAACAACGCCAACATCCTCTTTGCCGCACTGCCCCTGCGCAGTAAGCGCCAGATCCGCACCTTCATCGAAGGGCTGGGTGAGCCGGTGGCGATTGCCGTGGTGGGGGCCGTCCTCTTCTTCTGGGGCGAGCTGTCGTTGCACGTGTGGATTTACACCGGCTTGGGGCTGACGCTGTGGCTCTTTTTCGTGGCAACTCGGGTGCGCGGGCTCTATCAGAGCGGAGTCGCCGCCAACCTGCGCGCGTCGCAGCTCGACTTCTCGGCCGTGGTCGGGCAGGGGCAGCAAAAGCTCGGAGTGGCGGACCCCGTCGCGCTGGCCGGCGGTGCCATGCCGGTGAAGCTCGACGAAGAGGCGCTGCGCCCGCTGGCCCGTCGCTTCCTCGCTGGCAACACCAGCGCGGCGGAGGAGCAAACGCTACTCGCCAATACCATGCCCGGCATGCGCACGCTGGCTCTGGAGGTGGCGCACCACTTCGCTCATTTCACACTCCGCCGCCGAACGGTGGGCCTCGAAGTGATCCGCCGGGCGGAGGAACCAGGCGCGTTGCCGGTCCTGTTCCGCCAGACCCGCTACCTCCCACGCGAGACTGATCTGCAGGTGAGGACTCTGGCGCGGGAAATGGGCACGGTCGCCACGCCCATCCTGCTGGCAGCCTACCGCGACATCGCGCAACCTCGCCCGGTACGCTCTGCCGCGCTGCATGCGCTGGAAGAGACCGCTTTTTCTCAAATTGAGCAGGCTTGGCCGGAGGTGGTCGACGGCGCGCTCGCGCGCAGCACTGCCGGGCTCGCTTTTGCCCGCTCGTTCCTGCCGGGAGACGCCTGGCCCGAACAGCTCCTGCGCCGCGCCGCCGTAGAGAACTGGCGCCGCGCCACCGAGTGGTCGCTCGAAAACCTCGCCGCTGTGGGGCTGACGCCGCCTTATGCCGCGCTGTATCACGGCTTGAATGCCGAGGACTCAAAGACCCGGGCCGACGCCTTCGAGAGCGTGCTGGAGGGGCTGGATCGCCAGACCGCCAATCGCCTGAAGCCCTTGCTCGAAGCTTACTTGCAGCCCGACCGCTCGACCCAACAAGAACCGGTGCCGACGCCGCCCTTGCAAGAGCTGGTGGCGTCGAACAACGATCCGCAACTTGTGCGCTGGGCTCGACTGGTTTTGCATCAGCGCGGAGAAGCCACCCTCCTGCCCGAGGAAGTGGCGCAGGATGCCGCTGACCTGCACGCGGTTGACGGCACACACCCACCAAGCACCGGGCGGATTCTCGTTGCCTTGCTGCGCACGCCCATCTGGCAGGCGCTGACGCTCGACGAGCTTACCTTTGCCCGCAGCCTGGCCACTTGGAATGCCAGTAACGAGGACAGCACCGCCTTGACCGTAAACGTCCGCGCCGGGTGGACCTTGCAGTGGTCGCCTGAAGCCATGCGGGCGCTGGCAGAGATCTTTCCTGCCTTTGCGCTGGCCTGCACACGAGAAAGGAGCCTGCCGTGAGGCACATCCCGATCCGCCTCCAGCTCTTCCTGGGCGCAGGCTGCATGTTGATTTCGCTGGGTGCCGCCGGGGCCTTGGCCAAGCTGGTGTATCACCATGTGCACGGCACCATCGAGTCGTCTTTTGCCGAGCGCCTCCTGATTGCCGGCAGTATTACCGAAGCCGCTCTGGACCCCCAGTTGCATCAGGCCGTGACGGTAGAGGTAACGCAAAAAGGTGAAATCGCCCCTGAGAGCCCGCTAGCAGTCGACTACAGCCATGCCGTGAAGCTCTTTCGCGAGTTGCAGAGCCGCATGGATGCTACCTACCTCTACACCTTCGAGCTGCGGGAAGGGGAAGAGATCGTTTATCTGTTCGACGGGTCGGTGGGCGAGAATTTCAGCCCCGCAGGCACCGTCGACGAACTGCCCGAAGGTATGCGGGCTCTCCTGCGAGAGGGTCTGCCCGACCCCGTGATGGCGCAAGCCCGGGAGTGGGAGCAGTGGGGGCTGATCAAAACGGCTTTTTTCCCTTTCCCCCAAGAGACTGCACCGGAGGGATTTGCCTTTGTGGGCGCCGACATGACGATGGACCGTATCGAGCAGGAGGCGAGCGCTGCCGCCGTTGCCTCGCTGGCCGGGGCTAGCTTGAGCATCCTGGGTGCCGTGCTGCTCTCGCTGTTTGTGGCCCGTTGGCTGACCGCGCCGTTGCAGCCACTGCGGAGCTTCGCGCTCGGCATTGCCGGAGGCCAACTGGAAATGGCTCCGCCTGTACTGCGCATTCGCGAATTTCGCGCCCTCGCGCAACGTGTCGACGCCATTCGGGAGCGACTGCAGGCCTTGCGTCGCGATCAGCAGCTGACCGTGGACCCAGCACCGCAGCCTGCCGCGGTTCTTTTGCCCACGGAGGAAAGCCCGCCACCCGCCATGCCGCCGTCGACAGGCGCTACGGGCCGCTTGTACCATGCTCTCCGCTCCCAAGCCCCATGGTGTCGGCTGACCGAGCGCCAGCGGCTGATCTTGTTGGGGCTGGCCGAGGAAACGGCACTGGAGGCCGGGGCGATCCTCTTGCGAGAGGGCCTTTTGCCGCGCGCCGTCTTTCTCGTGTTGGACGATCAAGGTCGCCTGAGCGCGCTGGGCTGGCAGGAAGCAACGCTCAATCGCCCGTCGAAAACCGACACCAGGCTGCTGGCTTCAGCCCTCGAAACATTCCAGATCCGGCGGAGCGACTGGCAACTTTATGTGGCCTTGGCGGGCGGTCTGATTGCCGACCTGGCTTTGCGCAGGGAGGAGGCGACGCCATGCGACTGAGGCGCTACATCTCATTTGCGCTCGTGCCCGTGCTGGGCCTGTTTGCGCTCTCGCTGGTGGTGACGCTGCTGTTGTTCGAGCGCCCGCAAGCGGCAGCAAACCGCGCGGCGGCGGTCGAGACGGCAGCCGAAGGCATCGAGGTGGTGCTGGCCCAGGGCGCGGCAGTAGAGCGCTTCCCGCGTGTCTACCAAAACCTCCATGATACGGTGCCCGAGCTGTATGTGGCCTTTGACTCGGCGACGCAGGCTCGGTTGGGTGCTTTGCCGGAAGCACTGGCATTGCCGGCCAACCTCGCTGCGGGCTCACAGGTCGTGGGCGATTGGCAACTGGAAGTGCGCGACCTGCCGGGCGGGCGTCTGTATGTGGCCGGTCCGGCTCCGGCAACGGTTTATCGTGAGGCTGCCTTCTGGCTGCGCACCTTGGGATGGGCCAGCGCGTTCGTTCTAACCGGATTCATCGTGGCTTGGGCACTTGAGCGCCTGATCGTGCGCGAATTACGCAAGGCGGAGGCGGGACTGGAAGGGCAGAATCTCACGGAAGTCCACCTCGTCGAATTTCAGGAGCTGGGCGAAAGCCTCGGCACGCTGGCAAAGGTGGTGGAGGCCGAAGAGCGGGTGGCCGCGCGGGCCGACGCCGAACGCCAGTGGCGTGCATAGCGCCAACTAGCCCTGCCGCTCCGGAACCTGCTCGCTCGCGATGTTACCGTATTCCATCGTGATGATGCGGTCGGCCACTCCGAAGTAACGGTCGTCATGCGAGATCACCACGATGGTTTTGCCGGAGGCACGCAGCTCGGGCAGGATCTTTTTGTAAAAGCGGTCGCGGAAAGGCGGGTCTTGGTCGGCCGCCCATTCGTCGAAGAGGTAAATCGGGCGATCTTCCGCCACGGCAGCCGCCAGTGCCACGCGTTTGCGCTGGCCGGTCGAGAGGTCGATGGTGGTAAAGGAATCGCCCACGACCGTCGTTTTGTCGGCAATCTCCAGCTCCGCCAACACGTCGCGCACATGCTGCCGGGCCGTTTCGTCGAGCCCATATAGGCGACGGAAGAGGTGGAAATCGGACAGTACGGCAGCAAAGTGCGAGCGGTAGTGCGGCAGGTCTTCGCGGCGGACCAGCTTGCTGTCGAGGTAGATGTGGCCAGCGTTGGGGTGGCGCAAACCTGCCAGCACGCTCAGGAGGGTCGTCTTTCCCGAGCCGTTGCCGCCCACGAGGAAGAGGATTTCGCCCTGCTTCAGCGTCAGGTTAAGCGGGCCGACGGAAAAGCTCGACTGCTCGGCGGCCTGATTGCCGTAGTGGTAATAGACGTCCCGCAGCTCGATCTGGTTCCACGTTTTGGAGGCGGGCTTGGGCTTTTGCTGGGCCATGCTCTCGTCCATCTTGCTGTCGAGCAGCTCCTCTATGTGCTGCAGCTCTCGGATGGCGACGTTGGCGTGCGCGAGGGGTACCATCGAGGCGATAATTTCCGCGATCGGCCCGGTCAGAAACAGCGTGGCAGAAATAATCTGCATCAGCACAATGGGCGACGTGCCGGAAACCTTCGGCACGATAAATACGACGGAGGCGATCAGCACGAGGAAGAACGCCTGCGCGGCAATGATCACGTTGGCGTATGCCCGTTGTGCGCGGTTATTGGCCTCCAGCACTTGCTCGGTGGTTTGCCGCATGTCGTCCTGGATGAGGCCGTCCGCCTTCCGCCGGTCCAGCTTGACTTCCTTGAAGCCGGAAAGCAGCTGGCTGAGCTGATCGACAAAGATATTCTCCGTCTGGCGCGCACGCACCAGTTCGCTCTGGGCGGCACCGCGGATCGAGCCGAACACGTAGTAGCCGAACACGCTGACCGCTGTGATGATGATGACGCTCGGCAACGAAATGAAGGCCAGGTAGACGATGGTGCAGCCGACCATGAGCAGCGAGGCGCAGGCGGAGGTAACGGCCACGGAGGCTTCGGAAAGCTTGGCCGTGTCGGTGCCGCAGGCGTTGTAGATGCGGGAACGGCCCACCTGCTCGAAGTTCTCCAGCTCGGTGTGGTGCAGCTTGTCGATGATGCGGAGGCGGATCTGCTGCGAAAGCTTCTCCGCGCTGGCCGCCACACGATACATAAAAAAGCGTTTGGCCGCCACAAATACGACGAGCGCGAAGAGGAAGAGAAACAGCATCTTCGTCGTCGACCACTCGAAGAACAGGGCGACAGCCGCCTCATTCACGATCATCATCACCGCCGCCTGGGCGATGCCAGCCGCCGTCGCCATCGACAGGCTCAAAGTCGTCAGAGCAGGCGACTCCTTACGGAGATACTTGAAATAGGTGAGATCCATGAGACAGCGCCACGTTTTATTGGGTAAACAGCCCGAATTGGCAAGCGAAAGCTGGAGCCGCCAGTCAAGACAAGAACGCCCTCAAGATCAGAGACTTCTGTAGGGAGAAACAGATGCGTATCCTCCTGAAATCGCTCGCCCCCAATCGGCTGAAAACGATCTCTGTAAAACGCAACCTTCTAAGCTTTCTGCTTCAATTCAAGGCTTGCCTCACGGTAACCGCAGAAATCCAACGATTCGCCTGCTCGAAGACGCTCTTTTCTTGATCTAACCATCCCGATTCTGCGGAAAAGTCTACTTCTACTTGCATTACTCCACTCTGGAAGGAGAGCAGCTTTATTCCGTCGTCCGTCGTTACGAACTCGATCCCCAAGGCGGTGGCTTGGCGACCAGCAGACTGAGATCACGAACTACCGGGCCAAAGGAACTTACCTGCATGGCTACTTCGGCCCTCATGGCGTCTACGCGCTGGCCAAAAATGACGGACGCGCCCATCGCCTTCGTAGAAGCCCCCTTGAGGGCCGATCCGCTCGTATCGGCCCTCGACAGTAAAGCGCGACGCCTGGTTTACGTAACGGAAGACGCCGGTGCCGAAGAGCCGCCACACCTGCTTTCCGAGACTGGCATTTTCGATAACTTTAACGCACCACGGCCAGCGGGAAGTCTTGCCCGTAGCCGTAGGTGACGGGGTATTGCGGCTCGCCTTTTTTCTCGGCCGTAACCTCCGGCACCTGCGCTTCCAGATACGCCTTCAATTCGTTGACCGACACCAGTCGGTCGCCCGAGTCGGCGGCACCGTCGAGCGCCTGGAGCAGGGTATAGGTAAAGGCACCGTGCCCCAGCTCATCAAACTCGGCGGCAAACTGTTCGCTGCCGGTTGCGGTGAGCCAGTGCGTGCCCGTGCTGCGCGCCAGTTGGGCAATGGCCTTTTCCTCGACCGCCCCCCGCTGGGCCACCGTTTTGAGCGCACCGGCAGACTGGCAGGCGTCGAGGATGAAAAGCTGCTTCTGCGCGGCAATATCGCGCGAAAACTCCAGCAGGCTATCGCTCGACACCCCGAGCTGTCGCAGCAAGCGGTCTTCGCCGTAGAGCTGTGTGATCTCGTAGGGCGCGAGGTAAAACTTCGGCTCGGTCTCGTCCGACATCACGCCGTGGCCAGCGTAGTAGAAGATGAAAACGTCGCCCGGGTTGGCCTCGCTGCGGATCGTCTCCAGCGTCGTGAGGATGTTTTCGCGCGTAGCCTCGGCATCGTAGAGCGTATAGACATTCGTCTGGCTGAAGACCGCTTCGCTTCTGCGCAAGGCCGCCGCGACGGCCTCGGCGTCGGCGCGGGCGTAGTTGAGGTTGTAAGCCGGGTTGCGGTAGGCGTTGATGCCGACCACCATCAGGTGTAGCGACAATCCTCCCTGCGACTCCGGTGCGGCAGCTTCGGAGTAGACGATCAGCTCGTCGGGCATGGACTCGGTGCCTTGCTCGTTGATCGCCACTGCGCGGAAACGGTTTTTACCCGGAGTGAGCGCAAAAGTATGCGTAGCCGATTTGGTGAAGGTCTCGCTTATAGGCGCATCCTCATCGTCTTCGACAAACAGGCCGCGCGTGCCACCCGTCACCAGCTTGCCGTTGTGGTAGAGGCGTAAGTCAGCAATAGGCGAGCCTTCGCAAGTTGCCTCCAACTGGAGCGTCACCTCTGGCGTCGGCAGTTCAAAGGTCTCGTATTCGTCTTCCACGCTGAGGCCCCGGGTCGCAGGCCCGGCCACGCTCAAGGTCAACTTGGGCGCGTAACGCAAGTCGGAGACGGGGATCGTGGGGCGCGGCGTCAGCCCCTTGACCAGCGAGCCGAGCAGGCGTGGGCGGTAAAACTCCTCGAAGTAGGCGGCAAGCGGCGTAATCTGCTCCCCCTGCCGAAACATCAACTGATCGTGCAGCGAGTTTTCGGAGCTGAAAAGCCCGGTGGCCGGGTGCCTCACCAGCCATTTTTGCGGCGACTCGAAAAGCTGGATCTCTGCGATCACGGCCTGCTCCTTTAAGTCGATCAGCCGTAGCAATTCCTCGGTCGCCGAATCCGCGATCAGAAAGCGATCGGAGCCAATGAAGCTTATCTTGCGGGGCGTCGCCGGGAGCGTAACGGTGCTGACTTGCTTGCCGTCCGCCAGGCTGGTTACTTTGAGCTGAAAAGCACTGGCATTGCCGTAATGGCCACCGCGCCCCACCGCCAAAGTGCCCGCCGCATTATAGGCGAGGAACTGGCCCACATCCATGCGCCGTGCTGGCTCGCCGGTGGAGGTAAACAGACAGTTTGCGGCTCCCACGGCGTTGTTTCCGTTCACGTAGAGCTGGGAACCATCGGGGCTGAAGCGCAAATGGTCGAAATAGGCCCACTCGCTCGTCTCCGTCTTGCTCCAGCGCAGCTCTCCGGTCGCGACCGTCCGGCACTCCAGCACGTCAACGGCTCTGCCTTCGCGGATGGTCTGGTAAGCGTAAGCGAAAATCTCCCCATCGGGAGAAAGCGCGACGATCTGCTCCCGCTTCAGGCTGAAGTTGGTCGTCACCGCCAAAGGAGCCCGGGCGAGCCGCTGCCCGTTTTCGAGATCAAACACCGTGACCTCTGTCTCGTGGTGTAATGCGATGCGACGTCCGTCACGTGAGAGCGAGAAAAAGCGCGTCTTCGGGGCCATCGCCTGAGCGAGCGTATCGACCTCCAGCTTGCCGGCCTCTGTGGTCGGGGTGGCCAAGGTCGCCCTCCACGCGCCGACCAGCTTCCACTCGCGCGCAGCCGGATCGTAATAAGCCTGGGCCGGTCCGATCCGCGTGTCGGGCTCAGCTAAGGGCTCGCTCGTGATGCCCGCCTCGGTGAAGCTGACGCGACGAAAGGCATTGCCCCGGCGCACCACCAGTTCGAACTCGTCCGGGCGGGTGTAAAAAGCCTCCGGAGTATAGGTCGGCTCGGTCCACTGCCCACGGAATACCTCCGCCTGCGGGTCGAACAGCTCCAGATACGTGGCGCTGACGTCACGGGTGCCTGGGATGACGCTCGACTGCGCCAGCAGCGGACGTGCCCCACCGTTGGGTTGACGGTATTGCAGGGCCGCATTTGTCCATCGGTCCGGCAGGTGCACCGCTTGGGTCAGTTGCCCGCCTTTCAGATCGTAAGTCCAGAATGTATCTCCAGCCGTCAGGACGAGAGGGTCGTCTGGATGCGTTGGGAGCAGCGTCTGCACGCCGTAGCGGTAGGGCACGGCAAAAAGCGGCGCCGGCGTCAACGTCGCCAGATCGAGCGTGCCGAAACGATTCTGCTCGCCCTCCACCGCACGGGTCAGCAACCGCCCATCCGGCAGCAGGCCTTGCACGGCAGTCGAACCGGGTAGATTCTGGATCACCTTGCCCGTCGCCAGCTCAAAGACGATCGCGGGATCCTGTGATTGCGGAAAAGTAACGGTTCCGATTTTTCCTGCGGCATCGACCGAAAGGCTCTTGCCTTCGCTGCTCGCAAAGGGCTGGTCGAAGGTGATCACCTGGGTATGCGTTTCTTGGCCGGTGGCGATATCCAGCCGGCCCAAGGTGAGGCTCCGGCGGTCGGAGTCATAACTCGTCCAGTACAATGTCTGAGTGGCCGCAACAAAGCGGTAGCCAAAGGGCCGGAACCGGCGAAACTGCGCGCTGGGCTTGGAAAAATCGAGGTCGTCGAAGACGAAGACGTTTTGCGTGGTGCAGACCAATACCTGCCGCGGCTTGTCCGTAAACCAGGCGGCGACGATGTCCTGCGCATAGCGGGGGTGCGTGCCGGCGGTCGGCTGCTCGTAAGTGGCGATAGGTGCGCGGTGGGCGACATCCCAGATCTTCAGCGTGCGCTCGTCGGTGCTCAGCAGATAGCGACCGTCTGCCGATTGATCCAGTGCGCGAATCGCGTGACGATGCAGCGATGGCGTCAGCAAGACTGGAGGCGGAGGTGGTTCGGCCTCTGTTGCGGGCGTCAGCGAAGGATCCAGAGAGGGATCCTGGATAAACTGCTCATACTGCGCGTTCAGGGATGCCGTGCAGAGGCTGGCCCCCAGCACAAGACGCATGAGTCGGTCGAGGTTTCGCATGAGGCGCGGCGATTAGGGGAGAAGGGCAACGGGGAAATCCTGACCATAGCCGTAGCTGGCCGGGTATTGCGGCGCTCCCTTGTAGCGCTGAGTGACTTCCGGCAGCTCGGCTTCGAGGTAGGCCTTCAGCTCGTTGACCGTGACGCGGCGATCCCCCGCATCGGCTTCGCCGCCCAGTCCCTGGATCAGGGTGTGCGTGAACGCGCCGTGCCCGAGGTCGGCAAATTCGGTCGCAAACTGCGAGGCCGAGGAGGCTGCGATCCAGTGCGTGCCCGTCGCCCTCGCAAGCTGGGCCAGTGCTTTCTCCTGCGAAGCGCCACGCTGGGCAAAGGCCTGCAGGGCACCGCCCGAGTTACAGGCGTCGAGGATGAAGAGCTGCTTTTGCGCCCGGATGGAGGCCGAAAGCTGCTGGAGCTGATGGGCGGCGATACCGTTCTCCGTCAGGCTTTGGCTTTCGCCGTAGATGCGCGTGACGTCGTGCGGGATCAGGTAAAACTGCTGGTTGGCCTGAGACATCACGCCGTGGCCCGCAAAGTAGAAAATGAATACGTCTTGCGGTTGCGCCGCCGCCTTGACGCGCTCGAACGCGGCCAGGATACCGTCGTGTGTCGCCTCGGCGTCGCTGAGTTGGTGCGTCTCGATCTGTTCGAACAGGTCGCGGTTGGCCGACTCCAACAGCGTGCGGATACCTTGGGCGTCGGCCACGGCAAAGTTGAGGTTGTATTCGCGGTTGCGGTATTCATTGACGCCCACCACGAGCAGGTGGAGGTGCGGAGCGCGACGCTCGGCCAGTTTTTGCTCCAGCAGGGCCTGGGGCGGGTTGAGCACCAGCGTTTCGGAGGTCGCACTGACGCCCGCTTCGTCGATCGCCGTCACGTAAAAGCGGTTTTCCTCCAACAGCAGCTCTACTTCGATGCGGCCTTTGCTGGCGGCGAACTCAGACCGGCTCAAGCTCTGCACCAGCTTGTCGTTTTGGTAGACGCGCAGCTCGGTCAGCGGATGCTGTCGGGCCTCGACGTTGACAAACAGCCGGTGTTGCAAGGCCGAAACCCAGCGCGAATTGAAGTCCGTAATCCGCGGCGGCTGGATGTAGGCGGGCAAAGGCTCGTCTTCGCCCACCGCGTCGGCGCCCAAGGCCGTGACGAGCAAATCGGGTTGGTAGGCACGCTCAAACAGGCTCTTGAGCGGGGTCGGGCGAGTGCCGCGCAAGAGGTAACCCGTATCGCGGATGGCGGCCGAGGCATCGAAGTAGCCAGCCGGGCTCTCCGCCAGATAGGAGCCCGACGGACCGTAGAACTGCATCTGCAGGGCCACACGCAGCCCGGTGCTTTCGGGCTCGACGAACACCAGCGCCCCGGTGTCCAGCACCGCCACGATGTGACGTCCATCTCCGTAACGGTGCAGTTGGGAGATCTTGCTCTCCAGCTCCTGCTGCCGAGCTGTAGGGGTTGCAGTTGAAAGATCGATTTCCACCAAGGTGCTCCCCCTCGCCAGATAGACCTTCAATTTTGCGGAATCGAAAAAGAACGGGCCTGATTCACCTTCGGCAGGCTTCAGCCCCGCGATGGGGGTCGTAACGATCTCACCACTTTCGGTCGAGACGGTTGCCAGCTCACCCGCCTGCAAGTCGATCAAGCGCACCTCTGCGGCGGGGTAGTCGATCAGTTGGTAATGAGGGTGGGGCAGCGCGACCGAGAGCAGTGGCTGCGGATAATCTTCCGTCGTGGGGAAAGGCAGCAGCTCCAGCGTCGCCGTGCGCTGCTCCACGTCGTAATCGTCCCAAGTCACCGACCAGATGAGGCGCGCAAGCCCTTGTTCATCGGCCGCAAACAGATATTCCGGCATCGTTCCATCGACGACGCCTCCCAGGCTGTGAATGATCGGCGCTTCACCCAAGCGATGCAGGGTGGTGTCGCGGTTGTTGAGGGCGATGATCCACTGGCCCGAGGGCGAAATGACCGGCGGGCTGACATAAATCGGATCGGTGGTGATTTGAGGAGGCGATTCATAGACCAGCGACTGCGAGCTGGGGAAATCGCTTGCTGACAACTGCTCCAAAGGCGGGTCGAACAGCCCGTGAAAGAGGACTTGCTCGCCATCTGCCGTGAACTGCGCTTCCCATGCCGCCGGGCCGCGGGCTTGATGTTTCAGGCCGGATGAGGTCGTGCGAAACAGGTGCACACCTTCTTCCTCGTCGAACGCAAAAAACTCTGGGCGGGTAGGGTGAAAGGCGAAGTTCTCAAAGCCATAGGGCGCACTCCCGCCAGCGTCGTAGCTAGCAACGGTCTTGCCTTGCGGGTCGAGCCGTAGCAGCCGGTAAGGCTCGCCGTATCGGCTGTATTCGCCGACCACGTCGCCGCGGATGGTGGTAGCATAAAAATACGACTCCGGCAGCTCGGCCCGCTCACGCTCGGGCCAGGCATCACGATCGGGGATCGCCACGTTGCGCAAGGTTTTCAGCGTGCCGCTTTCCAGATAGTCGCGGTATAACTGAGTGGCACCGTTTTCCTGCGCTTCGCGGTAGGCGATCACCTGCCCTGGCTCGTGCAGGTGGAACTCCACGCCTGGCACCTTCAGCTCGCGCACGATCTTGCCGCTGTAGGGGTCGATCAACGTGTAGGCGTAGTCGGGGTTGGCGCTCCACTCCAGCACTTCGCGGCGGTCGTTGGTCCAGCGCAACGAACTATCGAGCAAGCGCTGGGTATCCCCCTCCGCCAGCGTCGAAAGCACCTTGGTATTTCCCGTCTGCAGGTCCAGCTCGACAAAGCGCTGCACGCCCCAACTCCGGGAGTCCCACTGGTTCGTCGGCTCATCTGCGTCGCGTAGCACCAGCACCATGCGGTCGGGCTGGCGAGCGGGCAGCGTCTGGACGTGCTCGATCCAGCGCATTTTGGCGGGCTCTAGCACGGCCAGTTGCTGGGGGTCGCCCTTGCCGCTGGCGTCGACGGCATGCAAGACCAGGCGCTCGGTTTCCCATTGGCCCGGCTCACTGCTCATCGTCACGATTCGTTGACCATCATCGCTCAGGAAGAGGCCAGAGATGGTCGGGATCGTGGCAATATGCTTCACTTCCCCTGTTTCCAGCTCCAGCGCAAACAGACCCTTGTCGCTTTCGGTAAAATACAGCCGTTTGCCATCGGCCGAAAACAGTTGGGCGGAAGCATCGGGGCTGGAGATGACATAGCTCGGCCGCAAGGTCTGGCTGTCGTGCAAGGTAAAGCCGGTGTCGTTGGAGGCGACCACGTATCGTTGGTCTGGGTCGGCACGCAGGAGGTCGAGCGAGGAGGCCAGCCAGCTGGCATCGACGCCGGAAACTGACAGACCGATCAGCGAGAGGGAGGCGAGACGGGAAAGCGAAAGCATGAGAGACTAATCGTGTTGAATTTCGACCATCAGCGGGACGACGCTGCCGCGGGTCTTCTGGGTAACGGTGAAGCCGATCTGGTCGGGGTCGAACTGGATATATTGCTCGGGCACGATGCGTGAACCGAGTGCCTGGGCCACCTTGAGCGAGAGGGTGCCCGAATTGGCTTCCATCGCCGCCTTGAGCGCTTCGACGTCGAGCGGCTCTTCCGAGTAGAGCATTAGCAGATAGTCGGTGCCGGGCTGCCGGTCCATCCGCACCACTTTGCGCTCGGAGGGGAAGGCAATCGTGCTATTCGGCCCGATATGCGGCGACATGTTGTCCTGAAACGGCAGGATGGTCGTAATCTCGCCCGTCAGATCGGTTGCGAAGGCATAGAGGTAGCAGTCGGTATTGGTGGTGATGTAAAAACGGAAGCGCGTGCCCGAAGCATAGGAGCGCGCCATGCGGTAGCCGACGTAGCGCGTCTGGTTGCTGCGATCTTCCGGCGGCACCACCTTGATGGCCGCCATGGGCGTGCCGTCGCGCTCTTCAAACGCAACCTTGCCCTGCAGCAGCGGAGGCAGCTCGGGCGTCTTGCCATCGGGCCCCGGCCTCGGGGTAGGGCGGGCAGGGCGCTTGCCGTAGGCCTGCAACGCCATGATGCAGTTGCGGTTGAAATCTTCGTAAGGGATCCAGACGAAGCCTTTGTCACCCCAGCGCGTGCCCCAGCTATTCATGACCCGCATCGAGCCGCCTGCGCGGGCATCGTCGTAGCCCACCACCACCATGGCGTGGAGCCCGTGTTGTCCTGTGGGGCCTCGGTCGCTCTCCTGCTCTTTCCACACCGCGCCAGACTGGTAAAAGCTCTGGTGCACCTTGAAGCCGATTACGACCGGGCTGCCCTCCGAGAGCGACTTCTTGACCGACAGGGTTTTGATCGGATCGGTATCGGCCAGGTCGGTGCCGTAGAGGATTTGATAATCGAGAATCGGGTAGGCGGTCGCTTCCAGCATCGCGTCTGTCCCAATGGCCGAACCGCAGAGGTAGGGCACGGTAGCCAGGGTTGGGATGCCCACCGAGCGCAGCAGCTCCAGTGCCGCCACCGGGCTAGAGCCCTGCATGCAGTCCAGATCGCTCTCGTCCTTGATCTTCTCGTAGACGAACGTCGGCGAGAATATATGGCGATCTAGCTGGGCGCGCGACGTCTGTTGTTGCTCGATCCCGTAAAGGATCGTGCGCAAGTGGTAGCCTACCGCAAACGCCGTGCAGGTGGAGTAGCGGCCTTGGTCTCCGGGGGTCGGACAATACTTCTCCAGGTTCGCCGCAACCGGCAGGTTGGCGTAAGTATCTGCCGTCACCGGCGCTTTGTAAGGCACCGCCCGGTAGGCCTGAACGTCGAAGATCAGGCCCGTGCCCTTTTGGGGCTCGTCTTGCGCCGACAAGGTTAAACCAAGGCCTAGCCCGACGGCGGCCAACAAAAACAGAGACTTACAGGGAGACATGATACGAGTGAGATTGCCTACGAACGAGATAAGCACAATTCACCGCATCGAACAGCGCAAAGTAACCCCCGAGCCTAACTTCACGAATTTCTTAAGCTTGCGCGAGGCTAACGATCATGGGGTCGCCTGATTCGGGGCCTGCAAAGTCGTGCGTTCCAGATCTTCAGGTGAGAGGATCGGTTTGCCGATTTTTTCCTGATAGCCCTTCGCCTTGCGGGCCGAATCCAGATTCACCTCGGGGTAGATTTCCTGAGCATGCGCGAGATCCTCTTCAAACGCGTCTTCCACGATGAAATACCCACTGTCGAGGACGACAGTACCCAGCATATTCTCGGCGTAGGTATGCTTGGCATTGAAGCGGCCGATATAAGTGACTTCTCCGGGCTTGACTTCGAACGGCATCGAAAACTCCAGCGAACGGTGCGTTATGCTGGTGTTGTAATACTGCTCGTAGAAGCCATATTCATACAGCTCATATTCTCCGGCCGGTAGCGCCAGCAGATAAACGTGGCCCAGCCCATCGGGAAAGTCGTTTTTGCTCTTGTACATGCCCCCAGGGCTGAAGCGCAGCGTGCCTTCGTGCTTACCTCCCACTGGGCGGTAATGCAGGGAATAGGCGGAAAATGTCTTCGCGGTTATCCCCAGCATTCCTTCCGGTCGCTTTTCCTCCACCGTCAGCACCGCAAGCACATAGCCGTGGGTTGCGCCCAGTTGGGTAGCTTTTCCCCGCTGCACCGCATTGGGATTTTGATGCGGGTTGCAACTCGTGAGACAGGCCAGGATAATGATGGGCAGGATAAACAGCAGCTTCATGACCTTCAAAGCAGTGACTAGGGTAAATTCGTTAGTCAAGCGCGGAGCAGGGCAGGGTACACGTCACCTGCAGGGCCAAATCATCGCTCTGCCATTGTGCGGCAGGGGGATTTGGGCGATAGGTAGCCGAGTGCCGCTGCGGCGGTGCTGGTGCAACGTTGTCTCTCTTTATGAAGCTCTTTTTTTGTCAGCAGTGCGGCAATGCCGTGTATTTCGAGAATACGTCGTGCGTGCGTTGTGGTGCGCACCTGGGTTTTGTGCCGGAGATCGCCAAGCTGGTAAACTTTGAGGTGGCCAGCGAAACCTCGTGGCGACGAATGGGCGACCGCCGCGAATTTCGCCCCTGTGCCAATCGCGACCACCATTTGAGCTGCAACTGGATGGTGCCGGCGGAGAGCGAAAGCGAATTCTGCCTCTCATGCAGCCTCAGCCGCACAATCCCCAACCTCGACGACGAGCGGCGGATCGAGCTGTGGGTAGACATCGAGCGGGCCAAGCGCCGGCTGATCTACTCGCTGCTGCGCTTTGGGCTGATCGGCGAAAACGGGCACCCGCTTCCCCAGCCGCAGTTCGACCTGCTCTCGCCCGAAGTGCAAAAAGACCCGGTGATGACGGGGCACGCCAACGGGCTGATCACTCTGAACATCGAGGAGGCCGACCCCGCCCACCGCGAAAAGGTACGCTCGGAGCTGGACGAGCCGTATCGCACGCTCTTGGGGCACTTTCGGCATGAGTCGGCCCACTTTTATTGGGAAGCGTTTTTCGGCGCAGGGCAGGGGGTCGAGGAATTTCGCCGTGTCTTTGGCGATGAGCGGGAAGATTACCAGAAGGCTCTTGAGGCCCACTATGCCCAAGGTCCGCAGCCGGGCTGGGAGCAGCAGTTTGTAACCGCCTACGCCGCTTCCCACCCCTGGGAAGACTGGGCCGAGACCTGGGCCCACTACTTCCACATCGTGGATCTGCTGGAGACCGCCTTGCACTTTGGGATCAACCTGCGCCCAGACTTGCGCGGCCAACTGGAAGCCGATGCCAGCGCGGCCAGCTTCGACCCGTATACGGCAGACGACTTCCCCACCATCGTGGATCGCTGGTTGCCCATCACGCTGGCACTGAATAGCCTGAACCGCAGCATTGGCCAGCCCGACGCCTATCCCTTCGTCCTGTCCTCCGCCGTGACGGAAAAGCTGGCCTATATCCACCGCCTGGTGCGGGAGCGAGGCGTGGTATCCTGAGACCGATGCAGGAAAGCGAAGCGGTGGTATAAGCTGTTCTTGCCTCAGGCCCCAACGGGTTATATGACTTCGTGCAACAAAGGAAGAGATCCCCGTATTTTGGGACTGGTTCCTGCTGCAGCCGTTTCGATTCTCCCCAACTAGGGGTAACCCGTTATTTCCCGAAGTATCCATGGCCATTCACGCCAGTCTGTACCACTGCACCCATTACAAGTATGAACGCCCGGTGACGCTTTACCCGCAGGTCATCCGCCTGCGCCCGGCACCTCACTGCCGCACGCCGATCGTCAGCTACTCGCTGAAGGCGTCGCCGGAGGGCTACTTCATCAACTGGCAGCAAGACCCGCACGGCAACTACCTGGCCCGGATCGTCTACCCCGAGAAAATCACCGAGTTCAAGGTGGAGGTCGACGTGGTGGCCGAGATGACGGTGGTCAACCCCTTCGATTTCTTCCTGGAAGACTACGCCGAGCAGTTTCCCTTCGCCTACAAGAGCAACGCCTTGCGCGATCTCGAGCCCTTCATGGATACCAGCGAATCGGAGGGCCCGCTGTTCGAGGAATATTTTAAACAGTTCGTGGGCATTGAGAAACAGACGGTCCACTTTCTGGTCGATTTAAACCAGCGGATCCAGCAAGACATCGGTTACATCGTCCGGATGGAGCCGGGGGTCCAGACACCGGAGGAAACGCTGCAAAAACGTACCGGCTCCTGTCGCGACAGTGCATGGCTGCTCGTGCACGTCCTGCGCCGCCTCGGCTTGGCCGCCCGCTTCGCCAGCGGTTACCTGATCCAGCTCACACCCGATATCAAGAGTATCGACGGCCCGTCTGGAACGGAGAACGATTTTACCGACTTGCACGCCTGGGCGGAAGTGTTCCTGCCCGGCGCCGGTTGGGTGGGGCTCGACCCGACCAGCGGCTTGCTCGCCGGCGAAGGCCACATCCCGCTGGCCTGCTCACCACATCCCATCGGCGCAGCCCCCATCACCGGCGGCGTGGAGCCCAACAAGACCGAGTTTGACTTTGCGATGGAGGTCAAGCGGGTGCGCGAAGCCCCGCGGGTCACATACCCTTACGACGATGCCGCCTGGCAACGCCTCAACGCTTTGGGCAACGAGGTCGACCGGCGGCTGCAGGCGGGCGACGTCCGCCTGACGATGGGAGGCGAGCCCACCTTCGTCTCAATCGACGATCCAGACGGCCCGGAATGGAACGTGGCCGCAGTAGGGCCGGGCAAGCGTCGCCTGAGCGAGGTGCTGCTGCGCAAGATGCGGGCGACCTACGGCAAAGGCGGCTTTACCCACTACGGCCAAGGTAAATGGTATCCGGGCGAATCCCTGCCGCGCTGGGCACTCACCTGCTACTGGCGCCGCGACGGCGAATCCATCTGGGGCGACCCGCGCTGGCTCGCGTCCATCGACCAGGACTACGGCTTCAAGGCCGCCGATGCGGAGCGTTTTTCCCGTGAGCTGTGCGCCACGATGGGCATCACGGCCGAGTATGTAGAAGCGGCCTACGAAGACATCTGGTATTACCTCTGGAAAGAGCAGAAGCTGCCGGTCAACGTCGACCCGCTGGAGTCGAAATTATCCGACCCCGAAGAGCGCGCTCGCCTGGGCCGCGTCTTCGAATCCGGGCTCGACAACCCGCGCGGCTATATCCTGCCGCTGCAACAGATGTGGCAGGCTCGGGCCAGCGGCCTGCGTTGGCGCACCGGCCCTTGGTGCTCGCGCCAGCAAAACATCTACCTGCTGCCCGGCGATTCGCCCATCGGCCTGCGCCTGCCGATCGATGGACTGCCGTGGGTCAGTGCGGCCAATTACCCTTACATCATCCATCCCGACCCCACTTCGCCAGTTGCTCCGCTGCCGCCGCACCAAGCCTTTCTGCGGCAGTTCGAAGAGCGTGCGCGGGCGCTGCTCCAGTCGTCGCGACGCGGCGAATCGACTGGCGAATTCGGCCCCCGGAGCCAACCCGGCTCCAGCATCGGCGGACCGGAAGACACGCTGGCCCAACCGGAGGCCGGTGGTCGTGGCCGCGTGCGCTCCAAGCGAACTGCCATGCCGCAGCAGGAGGCCTCGGAGGCCGTCCGCACAGCCCTGTGCATCGAAGCCCGCAACGGCCAGCTCTTTGTCTTCTTCCCGCCCGTTTCGAGCACCGACGCCTATCTGGAGCTGCTCTCGGCGGTAGAAGCGACAGCAGCCCGGCTGGAAATGCCCGTCTTTATCGAAGGCGAGCGCCCGCCGCCCGACCCGCGCCTCGAATCCTTCAGCATCACGCCCGACCCGGGGGTAATCGAAGTCAACATCCACCCGTCGCAGTCGTGGAGCGAACTGGTCTCGCGCACCGAAACGCTGTACCAGCTAGCCCGCGAATCGCGCTTGGGCACGGAGAAGTTCATGCTCGACGGCCGCCACTGCGGCACCGGCGGGGGCAATCACATCGTGCTTGGGGCCGCTACGCCCCTGGAAAGCCCGTTCCTGCGCCGCCCGGATCTGCTCCGCAGCATGCTGGCTTATTGGCACCAGCACCCATCGCTTTCCTACATGTTCTCGGGGCTCTTCGTGGGGCCGACGAGCCAGAGCCCGCGCGTAGACGAGGCCCGCAACGACTCGCTCTACGAGCTGGAGCTTGCTTTCCGCGAAGTCGACAAGATCGGCGAAGCCCCGCCGTCGTGGCTGGTCGACCGTATCTTCCGCAACCTGCTGATCGACGTTACGGGCAATACCCACCGAGCCGAATTCTGCATCGACAAGCTCTACAACCCCGACCGTTCGAGCGGTCGCCTAGGTTTGCTGGAGCTGCGCAGCTTCGAGATGCCGCCTCATGCCCGTATGAGCCTGGCACAGCAGCTTTTATTGCGCGCGCTGGTCGCGTGGTTCTGGGAGCGCCCCTACAACCCGCAGCGTCTCTCGCGCTGGGGCACGCAGCTGCATGACCGCTGGATGCTGCCGCACTTTGTGTGGGAAGACTTCAAGGAAGTCCTTACCGATCTGGGCCGCGCGGGCCTGCCGTTCGAGCAACTGTGGTTCCAGTCGCACCGTGAGTTCCGCTTCCCCGGCTACGGCCACATCACCTTTGGCGAAACCGAGCTCGAGCTGCGCCAGGCCCTGGAGCCGTGGCACGTGATGGGCGAAGAAGGCTTTGCGGGCGGCACCGTGCGCTTCGTCGATTCGTCGGTCGAACGCCTGCAGGTGCGCGTGACCCACTTCAATGCCGACCGCTACATCGTGGCCTGCAACGGTCGCAAATGCCCGCTGGTGCCGACCAAGGTCGAGGGCGAATTCGTGGCTGGCGTCCGCTACCGTGCCTGGCAGCCGCCGTCTGGCCTGCACCCCACTCAGCCGGTCGACACTCCGCTGGTCTTCGACATCATCGACACCTGGTCCCAACGGTCGATGGCTGGCTGCACCTACCACGTCGGTCACCCGGGCGGGCGTAACTACGATCACTTCCCGATCAACAGCTATGAGGCCGAAGGGCGCCGCCGCGCACGCTTCGAGCCGATCGGCCATACGCCGGGTCAACTCAACCGCCTGCCGGAAGACGAGATCAACCCCGACTTCCCGTTGACGCTCGACCTCCGCCGCAACCGCTAGATCCGCCGACATGCTTGCCCTGAACCGCGTCCGATACGATGGCGCGGTTTGGGTTTGCCGTCTGTAATTTCGGACCTAGAAGATCCGATATATCCTCTATGACCCCTCCTAATCGTGATTCCGGCATCATGGCTCCGCCAGCCGGGCTCAGTTCCGTTTTTGGCAGCTACCACAAACCCTCCGGCCACTACGATGAATTGCTGGATGCGAAGGGCGATGTCCGCGCCAACTGGAAAATAGCGGCGGCGGAGGTCGAAGCGCTCGGAGTCGAAGGATTTCGCCAGCGCGCCGACCAGGTGCGCCGCATCGTGCAGGAAAACGGGGTCACTTACAGCGGTTACAGCGACGACGGCGCCGCCCGCCCATGGGTAATGGATCCGCTACCGATGATTCTGAGTTATCAGGAGTGGCGGGAACTTGACCATGGCCTGCGGCAGCGCGTGACGCTTCTCAACCGCATCCTGGAAGATGTGTATGGAGAGCAGCACTTGCTCAAAGACCGCGTCTTGCCGCCTTCGCTGATTCTGGGCAATCCCCACTTTCTGCGGCCGCTCCACGGCTTTCGTCCGCCGGGCGGGACCTTCGTGCACCTGTATGCCGCCGACCTCGCGCGCTCGCCCGACGGGCGCTGGTGGGTGCTTTCGGACCGCCTCGATACGCCCTCGGGCATTGGCTACGCACTGGAAAACCGGTTTGTGACCCAACGCGCTTTGTCGGACATTTTCCGTGCGGTCGACCCGTTGCGCCTGCGCCCGTTTTTCCAGAGCATGCTCGAATCGTTCGAGCTGCTCGTGCAACGGCGCACCGAGCACCCGATGATCGTGCTGCTTTCTCCGGGGCCGGGGCACGAAGCCTATTTCGAACACGCCTTCTTTGCTCGCAATCTCGGCTATCCGCTGGTGGAGGGTGCCGACCTCACCACCCGCGACCAAAAGGTGTTTCTCAAGACGGTGGGCGGCCTCAAGCAGGTCGACGTGATCATCCGCTCCGTGCAGTCACCCTTGGCCGACCCTCTGGAGCTGGATTCGGAAAGCCTGCTGGGGGTGCCGGGGCTGGTCCAAGCTGCTCGCGCGGGCAACGTGGCAATCGCCAACAGCCTGGGCAGCGGCATTGCGGAATCTCCGGCATTGGCGGCGTTCCTGCCCCAGCTCTGTACGCACCTGCTGGGCGAAAGCCTGAGTCTGCCGTCCGCGCGCACTTGGTGGTGCGGCGATGAGCCGTCGCTGGCCTATGTGATGGAACACCTCGACCAGCTCGTCATCAAGCCGGTGATTCGTCGAAAGGTCGGCGAGGCCCAATATGGAGGCAACCTCGACGTAGTCGCGTTGGACAAGCTGCGCCGCCAGATACTGGCCAAGCCGGGCGACTTCTGCGCGCAGGAAATGGTAGCGCGGGCGACGGTGCCGGCCTTGAACCCGCTGGGAGAAACGGTGCCGCGCCACTTCCTCATGCGGGTCTTCCTGGTCGCGACGGAGCATGGCTACGAGATGATGCCCGGGGGGCTGAGTCGGCTCACCGGCGTGTCCGACCACCACAGCCTGGCTATCGCGGAAGGTGGCACCAGCAAAGACACCTGGGTGCTCTCGCATCCGGAGCTGCCGACGCGCGACCACCCTCTGCCGCACACCGGCCCCGTGCGTATCCGCCGCTCGACTGCCGAGCTGACCAGTCGCGATGCGGACAACCTTTTCTGGCTGGGCCGCTATCTGGAGCGGGGTGACTTTCTGGCGCGCCTCTTGCGCTTGATCTTCAACGAACTGCGCGAGAGTACCGGGCAAACCGCCAACACGGCCTTGTTGCCCTTCGTCCGCACCGTCTTGAGCGATGAGCTGGATGAGCCGGAAATCGACTGGCTGGAGCTGGAGCGTCGCGTGACGGACCTCGTCTGGAGCCAGCAGGCGCCGGGCAACCTCAGTTCTTGCTTGCTGAGCCTCGGGCGCGCGTCCTTTGCCATCCGCGAGCGGCTATCGCTCGATGCCACCGCCCTGATTTCCCAGCTAGAGCGTTTTGCGGCTCCGCGGCGCTCCAGCAGTGCCAGCTCTCGCCTCGACCCGGCCGAGCGGCTGAACGACATCCTGATGGTTCTCGCCGGCCTGGCGGGGACCATTTCCGAAAACATGACGCGCGCGCTCGACTGGCACTTCCTTGAAATGGGACGCCGCCTGGAGCGTTCGCAAAATGTGATCGAGCTGCTGCAGCAGGTCTTTTCCAAGCCCGGGCCGTATTCCGAACCGCTCTTGGCCAACCTGCTCGTGGCGGCCGACAGCCGCTACACCTACGCCAGCCGCTACCTCACGAATCTCCAGCCGGAGGCCGTGGTCGACTTGATCCTGCTCGACCCAAGCAACCCGCGTTCGGTGGCGTTTCAGGCCCAAGCGGTCACGCAGCACCTTGAGCACTTGCCGGTCCTCGAAACCGAAGAGCCGCAGACCGAGCGCCGACGGCTGGCCCGCCGCGTCGCGGCCGAGCTGGACCTCGCCAACGTGCGCGAACTCTTGCAACCGGCCCGCCTGACCGGAATCCCGCGTCTCCACCGCATGCTGAGGACGCTCAGTGAACAGCTGCTCGACCTTGCGGACGGTCTGGCGCAGCACTATTTTGCTCACGCGGACGGTAACGACCTGTCCTCACGGCTCGATTAACGCATGGCCCTTTATCGCATACGCCATACGACCACCTATGAATACGGCGGCGCTGTGACCTCGTCGCACCAGGTGGCGCGAGTCGAGCCGCTGCAAGGGTGGGGGCAGGTGCTCCATCGCTTCGACTTCCGCGTGAGCCCGGAGCCGCGCGACCTCATCCGGCGTCTGGATTATTTCCAGAATCCGGTCCGGTTCTTCAGCGTGTTCGAGCCGCACCCGCGGTTGGAGGTGGAGGCCGTCAGCCTTGTTTCGGTCCAGCGCCGCACGCCCGTGATGTCGAAGCTGACCCCGACTTGCGGAGAAGTCCGGGCGGAGATGCGGGCCCCCAGCAGCGCTGATGCACTCGCGGCGGCCGACTTTACCTACGAATCTCCCCGCATCCCGCTGTTAAAGGATGCGCGGGACTTTGCCCAGAGCACGCTGGCGGACGACCGCCCGGTGCTGGAGGCTACGCTGGCTTTGGCGCAAAAGATCTTCCGCACCTTCAAGTTCATGCCGGGCGTCACCAACGCCTACTCGCCGATCAGCGATTTCATCAAAGCGCGCAAGGGCGTGTGTCAGGACTTCGCGCACTTCATGATCGCCTGCCTGCGGGCCTGCGGCTTGCCGGCGGCCTACGTCAGCGGCTACATTCGCACCATCCCGCCGCCGGGCAAGGAGCGCCTGGTAGGGGCCGACGCCTCACACGCCTGGGTGTCGATCTATGTGCCGCAACTGGGCTGGGTGGATGTCGACCCGACCAACAACGTAGCGGTGAAGGAAGACCATATCGTGGTCGCCCGGGGGCGTGATTATGCAGACGTGTCGCTCTTGCGCGGCACCATTCTTGGCGGCGGCCCGCAACTGATCCGCGTCGCCGTGACGGTGGAGCCGCTCGAAGACACGCCGGCCGCCGAAGCACGATCCGTTGCCGGTGGCCGCGCTCGGCGGTAGAAACACTGTTCCGAAAGGGTGCATCAGGGTATGCTGAACGTCAGCACGAGCAACGTGCGCTAAAGGCTGCACCACATTACCTGCCTTTCAAAGGGTGGCGCGGATGCGTGCCACCCTTTTTGTATCTTTCTTCTCAAAGAGGGCTCCTCAGGACGTTATGTTTTTATCTTCTAAAACTGAGAGTGTGATAAAAATCGACCATATCTTCATACGATCCTCTTGTAAAAATCGTTCATAGCGCTGCTTAATATGATCATAAGCGTTGGGATTCGTATGAAAATACCGCATGAACTGATTCTTATATCATATTGAAATTAATGCAGTTAAGAATCATTAGCGTTAGCTCTACAGTAGGAAATTGAGTGAGAATTTTCACACATTTGTCACTGATGCCATTAGGAATGCCACCGGTGGCATATGCGGTGCTCAAAGGGTAGGCGTAAGTGCTCAAGCTTACCTTAATCAGACCCAAACCCATGATTCGACCCTACTTCACTCGTACGTGCGGCGCCCTTTTGCTTCTCGGCGCGGCTGCACTGCCTGCTTCTGTCTCGGCGCAAGCCACCGTTTCCGGCTCGCTGTCGTTCGATTACAATACTCACTTCATCTCCTATGGTGCCGACGTGTGGGGCACCGGGGACGACCTCGACGAGCCGACCTTCAACCCGTCCGTGGGCGTGACCCTAGACTTCGGCAACGGTTTTGGTGTCTACACCGGCGCTTGGATGGACGTTAACAATAAGGCCCCCAGCGACATCGGCGGCACCCTGCAAGAACTCGACGTCTGGGTGGGTGGCTACGCTACCTTCGGCATCGTCACCCTCGACGCGGCTGTGCAACAGTGGATCTACGGCGGGGATGTGGAAGAAATCTTCGACTTCGCCGTTAGTCTCGATACGACCGACATGATCGGCTTCAACCTCTCGCCCACGGTGAAGATGCACCACCGTTTCGAGGGCAATGGCGACCAGATCACCGGCACGATCCTCGACTTCAGCGTCGGCTACGACCTCGAGATCAACGAATCGTTCTCGCTGAGCTTCCCGGTCGCCGTGGGTTGGGTGCTCGATGAAGGCTATTACACCGCCACCGACGATTCGACCGACCCCGCCACCACCATCGAGGGCGACTCCGGCATCGGCTACTATATGGCCGGCATCGGCTTCAGCTATGCGCTTCCCTTTGGCGAAGCTGCCGGCTCCTGGGACCTCCATGGCGGGGTGAACTACTACTACACACCGGACGACGTGATCCCGGGCAACCCGGAAGAAGGGTTCGTCACGGCCAGCCTCGGGGTCGGCCTCAGCTGGTAATTCAACTCTACTCAACGGAACCCCTCACTCTATGATCAAGTTTTCTCATCTCTCTCGCATGGGCCGCTCAGCGCTGGCGCTGGGCGCGTCCCTCCTGGGCTTGACCTCACTCGCCCAGGCCCAGGAAACAGTCAAGGTTGGCGTGCTGCATTCGCTTAGCGGCACGATGGCGATCAGCGAAACGTCCCTCCGCGACGTGTTGCTGTTCGCATTCGACGAAATCAACGCTCAAGGCGGCGTGCTCGGGAAGAAGATCGAGCCCGTCGTCGTCGATGGGGCTTCGGACTGGCCGCTCTTTGCCGAAAAGGCCAAGCAGCTGCTGGTGCAAGACGATGTCGCGGTGGTCTTCGGATGCTGGACCTCCGTCAGCCGCAAGTCCGTCCTGCCCGTCTTCGAGCAGGAAAAGGGGCTGCTCTTCTACCCCGTGCAGTATGAGGGCGAAGAAATGTCGCCCAACATCTTCTATACGGCCGAAGCGGTGAACCAGCAGGCAATTCCGGCGGTCGACTTCCTCCTCGAAGAAGGGCGCAAGAAGTTCTACCTGATCGGCACCGACTACGTTTACCCGCAAACCACCAACCTCGTGCTGCTCGAATACCTGCGCAGCAAGGGCGTGGAAGTGGAAAACATCGGTGGCGGCCTCCGTCGCGACGGCAGCGGTAACGTGATCTCGGCCGGCACCTACACGCCGTTCGGTCACACCGACTACCAGCAGATCGTGGCCGACATTAAGAAGTTTGCCGCCTCGGGTGACGCCTGCGTGATCAACACGATCAACGGCGATTCCAATGTGGCGTTCTTCAAGGAATTCGCCGCCTCCGGCCTCACCGCCGACGACTGCCCCGTGGTTTCGTTCTCCCTCTCCGAAGACGAGTTCCGCTCCCTCCCGGCAGCCGATCTCGCGGGTCACCTCGGCTCCTGGACCTATTTCATGAGCCTCGACACGCCGGAGAACAAGAAGTTCGTCGCCAACTTCCAAAAGTGGCTCAAGACCGCCAAGGTCGAAGGCCTGGAGCGCGACAACCGCGTGACCTGCTCCCCGATGGTGCTTTCCTACAACGGTGTCTACCTCTGGAAGGCCGCCGTGGAAAAGGCTGGCACGTTCGACGTGGAGAAGGTCGTAGCCGAGCTCGAGAAGGGCATCTCCTTCGACGGCCCGGGCGGTGAAGTCACCACCCAGAAGAATCACCACCTCACGAAGGACGTCTACATCGGCGAAACGCTGCCCAACGGCCAGTTCCGCGTGATCGAATCCTACGAAGATGTGGTCGGCGAGCCCTTCCTCAAGGGCACGTTCCAATAGTTGCCGCTCCCGGCGCATTTACTGGGCGGACGGCGTTAACCCGCCGTCCGCCTTTCCCCTTTTTTCGACGATCGCCATGCATCCTCCCACTCTCTCGCATATCTGTCGCCTCCTGCTCTTGCCGCTGCTCTTTTGCCTGCCTTCCCTCCTCACGGCGCAAGACGAAGAGGAGGCCGTGCCCTCCCGCACGCTCTTCATGGAAGCGCTGACGGCTGAGCCCGACCGCGCCAACGAAATCCTGCAAGAGCTGGCCGCGCGCGGTGCCACCGAAGTCCGCCCGCTGCTGGAAGCATGGCGCGCCGGTGGTGTCTACGCCTATCAGGGTGAGCCCGACACGCAGCCCGTCTACGTGACGCTTGAAACGACGGCCGAGCAGGAACCTACCGGAAAAACCTATCTGCGCAGTGCCGCGACCGGCGACTTCATCGAAAACGCCGAAGGCGATGCGATCGTGGTGGAGAAAAGCAGCCTTGAGCCCATGTTCCCTTCGCGCCGCCTGCGCCGCAACCTGCTGCAAGTGGTCGATGTGATCGCCCTCGGCTCACCGCAGGCCCATGAGCGCGCATCAGCCGCCATCGCGCTTGGTCTCAAAGGTGAGAGCGACTACCTCAAGGCCCTCGAAGAGCGCCGCGCGGTCGAGGAAAACGGCGCGGTACAGGAAGCGCTAGACGAGGGCATTGCGCTCTCGCAACTCGCCCTGGCCGAACGCGAGATCAAGCTGCAGGCGGTTCAGCGACTCGATGAGCTGAATTCTATCCCGGCGCTTGACCGTATCCGCGCGCTGCAACGAGAAGCCACCGCCGAAGGCTCCGACTGGAGCGCGGACGATATCGCGGTGCTCAACAAAGCCATTGCCAGCATCGAAGGCTACCTCAAGTGGGTCGACTTTTTTGGCACCGCCTTCCGCGGCCTTTCCGCCGGTGCCGTCTTGCTCGTCGTCGCCCTCGGCCTCGCCATCACCTTCGGCCTGATGGGCGTCATCAACATGGCCCACGGGGAGATGATCGCGCTCGGCGCTTACACCGTCTATTTCGTCCAGATCGGCATCATCGCTGTCTTCGGCCCGACGGGTAAGGAGTGGTATTTCCTCGCCGCTATTCCGACCGCTTTTGTGGTGAGCGCCTTTGCTGGCCTGCTGCTGGAGCGGGGCGTCATCCAGTTTCTCTACAAGCGCCCGCTGGAAAGCCTGCTGGCGACCTGGGGCGTGTCCTGGATCCTCCAGCAGTCGTTCAAGCTGATCTTCGGCGCACAAAACAAGAACGTCGAAAGCCCCACCTGGCTCTTGGGCAACATGACGTTCTTCGACATCAGCTTCGGCTACAACCGCCTATTCATTATCCTCTTTGCCATCCTGATCCTGGTCGGCACCTGGCTCCTGCTCACAAAGACGCCCCTCGGTCTGTGCATCCGCGCGGTGATGCAAAACCCGCAGATGGCCGCCAGCATGGGCATCAGCACCTCGCGCACTCGCATGGCCACCTTTGCCTTCGGTTCGGGCCTGGCAGGCCTCGCCGGCGCGTTCCTTTCGCAGATTGGCAGTGTCGGCTCCGGCCTGGGGCAGACGTACATCGTCGACAGCTTCATGGTCGTCGTGGCCGGCGGGGTGGGGAACCTGCTCGGCACGCTCTACACCGCGCTCGGCATCGGCGTGGTCGACAACACGCTGCAGCCCTTCCTCGGGCCTGTCATGGGCAAGATTTGTGTCCTCTTCGCCATCATCCTCTTCCTGCAATGGAAGCCAGGCGGCCTTTTCCCGGCCCGCTCCCGTGCTCTCGATTAAAGCTTTGCCGCCATGTCACTTTCACAACCCATCACTCGAGACAAGAACCTCTGGGCCATCGGCATCTTCGTGCTGATCGGTGCCGTCGCGCTGCCGCTGCTCAACTCAGCCGGTGTCGTCGCCGACTTCCAGCTCAACACCTGGGGCAAGTATCTCTGCTACGCCACGCTGGCGGTGAGCGTGAACCTGCTTTGGGGTTATACGGGCCTGCTCAGCCTCGGCCAGGCCCTCTTTTTCGCCCTCGGGGGCTACGCCTTCGGCATGTATCTCATGCTCATGATCGGCGAAGACCCCAATTACCACACGCGCCTGCCGGACTTCATGGACTTCATGGGGATGCAGGAGCTGCCGTGGCACTGGAAGCCCTTTGAAAACGCTGGCTTTGCCGTCCTGGCCGTGATCCTCGTGCCCGCGATTGTGGCGCTGATCTTCGGCTTCCTGGCCTTCCGGGCGCGCATCAAGGGCGTCTACTTCTCCATCATCACGCAGACACTGACTTACGCCGCCGCACTGCTCTTCTTCCGCAACGAATTCACCTTCGGCGGTAACAACGGCTTTACGGACTTCAAGGAGATGTTCGGCCTGAGCCTCTACACCTCAGGCACCCAGCGCGGGCTGTTCATCGCCAGCGCACTCTACCTGGCGGCGTGTCTATTCTTCAACTGGTGGCTCACGCGCACGAAGTTCGGCAAGATCCAGCAGGCGATCCGCGACAGCGAAAACCGCGTGCGTTTTTCCGGCTACGACACGCTGAACTACAAGATGCTGATCTTTACCGCTGCCGCCGTGATCGGCGGGGTGGGCGGCGCGCTCTACGTGCCGCAGGTCGGCATCATCAACCCGAACGAGATGATGCCCGCCAAATCGCTCGAAGCAGTCGTCTGGGTGGCTGTGGGAGGTCGCGGACGCCTCTGGGGCCCCGTCATCGGCGCGATTCTGGTCAACGCGATCAAGAGCTGGGCGACGGTGCAGTTCCCGAACTACTGGCTGATCATGCTGGGCGCGCTGTTCCTCTTCGTCGTGCTCTTCATGCCGGCCGGTATCGCGGGCATCCCCTCGCAGTTCAAGCACTGGCGCAAGAAGATGGCCTCGCGTCGCGAGATGCCAGCCGAGCCCGTAAAGGCAGCCGAACCGGTCGCTGAAGTCGAAACCGCCAAAAGCTCCACCTGATGAAAAATTTGCACCCTTCCCAGCCGCGACCCGAGCCTCAACGCCCGCGCGAGTGGATCCTGACAATTGAAAACCTGAACAAGGCCTTCGACGGCTTTCAGGTGATCCGCGACCTAAACCTCTATCTCGACAAGGGCGAGCTGCGGACGATCATCGGCCCCAACGGTGCAGGCAAAAGTACTCTGCTCGACATGATCACGGGTCGCACGGTGCCTGATTCGGGGACGATCGAGTTCGGGCCTGATCACCGCTACAACCTTACGCGACTGCCCGAACACAAGATCAACCGGCTCGGCATCGCCCGCAAGTTCCAGTCGCCCAGCGTCTACCGCGAGCAGAGCGTCTACGACAACCTGCTGCTCTCCCTGCCGCGCGCCCACGGCGTGTTCGAAGCACTCTTTTACCGCGAGAGCAAGGAAGACAGCGAGCGCATCCATGAGGTGCTCAAGACGATCCGCCTCGAAGATCGCAAGCACGAGCTGGCGGGCAGTCTTTCCCACGGCCAAAAGCAGTGGCTGGAGATCGGCATGCTGCTCGCGCAAGACCCGAAGCTGCTCCTCGTCGACGAACCTGCCGCCGGCATGACCGACGAAGAGACTGAGCGCACCGGCGAGCTGCTGCTCTCACTGGAGGGCAAGCACAGCATCATCGTGATCGAGCACGACATGGATTTTGTGCGCCAGATCGCCCGCAAGGTCACCGTGCTGCACCAAGGCTCCGTGCTCTGCGAAGGGCCGGTCGACAAGGTGCAGAGCGACCCAAAAGTGATCGAAGTCTATTTGGGCCGCAAAGCCGGTCGCCCCGAACCCGTCGCCAACTAAGCCTGCCATGACTGCCACGATACTTCCCGAACCCGCCGTTACCACCGACACCGCTCCGCGCGAAACCGTCCTTACGGTCAAGGGCCTTTGCGCCAGCTACGACCACTCACGGATCCTGCGCAGCGTAGACCTTCAGGTTAACCGGGGCGAGATCCTCTGCCTGATGGGCCGCAACGGCGTCGGCAAAACGACGACCCTCAAGTCCATCATGGGGCTGATCGACACCGATGAAGGCGAGATCAGCCTGCAAGGCAAAAACCTGAAGGGCCTGCCGCCGGAAAAGCGCGCGCGCCTCGGCATCGGCTTTGTGCCCCAAGGGCGCGACATCTTTTCCAGCCTCACCGTTCGCGAAAACCTGCAGGTATCGGTCGTCGTTTACGGGCGCAAGGCCAAGGAGCAGATGGACCGTGTGCTGACACTCTTCCCGGTGCTCAAGGAAATGCTGCACCGCAAGGGTGGAGTGCTTTCCGGCGGCCAGCAGCAGCAGCTCGCCATCGCCCGCGCCCTGCTTACCGACCCGAAGCTGCTCATCCTCGACGAGCCGACGGAGGGTATTCAGCCGAACATTATCGACTTGATCGAAGACACCCTAAAGCTGTTGCGCAAGGAGGGGAAGATGGGCATCCTGCTGGTCGAACAGAGCCTCGACTTTGCCCAGGCGGTCGGCGATCGTTTTTCGATCATGACCCGGGGCAGCGTCGTGGCCAGTGGCGCCATGAGCGACCTCAGCCAGGAGCACATCGAACAACATTTGACCGTCTAATGCACCTTACCCCGCGCGAAAGAGAAAAGCTGCTGATCGTAGTCGCGGCCGACCTGGCCCGCCGCCGCCAGCAGCGAGGCCTGAAGCTCAACTACCCCGAAGCCGCCGCTATCCTCACTTACGAGCTGTTGGAGGGCATCCGCGACGGCAAGAGCATCTCCGAGTTGATGGACTACGGCCGCACCATCCTGAAGCGCGACGACGTGATGGAAGGCGTGCCCGAAATGCTCTCCGAAGTGCAAGTCGAAGGCACCTTCCCCGACGGCACCAAACTCGTCACTGTGCACTACCCGATCGCATGAAACCCGGAGAAATCATTACCCCCGCCGGCGCTCCGCCGCTCGAAGCCAACGTTGGCCTGCCCACGATCCAGGTTGTCGTGACCAATGTGGGCGACCGCCCGATCCAGGTCGGCAGCCACTTCCACTTTGCGGAGGTCAATACGAGCCTCGAATTCGACCGCGAAGCCGCCACCGGCTACCGCCTCAACATCCCTGCGGGCACCGCCGTCCGTTTCGAGCCGGGCGATGAGCGCGAGGTGGAACTGGTCGCACTGGCCGGTCGCCGCGAAGTCCACGGGCTCAATGGCCGCATCAACGGCAAGCTGCCGCCCCTCCCGAAACCCCAAGCCTGAGAGCCCCGATGCCTTTACACCTTTCACGTCAACAGTATGCCGAAATGTTCGGCCCGACCGTGGGCGACCGCGTGCGCCTGGCCGATACGGAGCTTTTTGTCGAAGTCGAGCGCGACCTGATCGCGGAAAACGGCGGCTACGGCAACGAAGTCAAGTTCGGCGGCGGCAAGGTCATCCGCGACGGCATGGGCCAGTCGCCGACGCACCTCGCGCACGACTGCCTTGACCTCGTGCTGACCAACGCCTTGCTGCTCGATCCGATCCACGGCATCGTGAAGTGCGACATCGGGATCAAGGATGGCCGTATCGCCGCCATCGGGCACGCGGGCAACCCCCTGATTCAGGACGGCATCACGCCGGGCATGATCGTGGGGGCGTCCACCGAAGTCATCGCTGCAGAAGGCAGCATCGTCACGGCGGGCGGCATCGACTCGCACATCCACTATATCTGTCCGCAGCAAATTGACGAAGCCCTTGCCAGCGGCGTCACCACCATGATGGGCGGCGGCACGGGCCCCGCCACGGGCACCAACGCCACCACCTGCACGCCCGGCGCTTGGAACATCCACCGCATGCTGCAGGCGGCAGACGCCTTCCCGATGAATCTCGGGTTCATGGGCAAGGGCAACAGCTCTAACGGTAACGCCTTGCGCGAGCAAATCGTGGCTGGCGCGATGGGCCTGAAGCTGCACGAAGACTGGGGCACCACACCGGTGGCCATCGACACCTGCCTCTCTGTCGCGGACGAGATGGACGTGCAGGTCGCCATCCATACCGACACGCTCAACGAGAGCGGCTTTGTCGAAACGACGCTGGAAGCTTTCAAGGGCCGCGTAATCCATACCTTCCACAGCGAAGGTGCAGGCGGTGGGCACGCGCCGGACATCCTCAAGGTCTGCGGCGCGCCCAACGTGTTGCCGTCGTCGACCAATCCTACGCGCCCCTTTACCGTCAATACGATCGACGAGCACCTCGACATGCTCATGGTCTGTCACCACCTCGATTCGAGCATCCCGGAAGATGTGGCCTTTGCCGAAAGCCGCATCCGCCCGCAGACGATTGCCGCCGAGGACATCCTGCACGACCGGGGCGCCATCTCGATCATGTCGAGCGACAGCCAGGCCATGGGACGGGTGGGGGAAGTCGTCATCCGTACTTGGCAAACGGCGGACAAGATGAAGCGCCAGTTTGGCCCGATGACGGATGAGGCACACCCTGCTGCCGATAACTTTCGCGTGCTGCGCTACCTCGCCAAATACACGATCAACCCGGCCATTGCCTGCGGCTTTGCGCACGAGGTGGGTTCGGTCGAAGTCGGCAAGCTGGCCGACCTGGTGCTCTTCAAACCCGCGTTCTTCGGCGTAAAGCCTGAGCTGGTGCTGAAGGGCGGCATGATCGCGCTCGCCAACATGGGCGACCCGAACGCCTCGATCCCGACGCCGCAGCCGACCTTCTACCGCCCGATGTTCGGCTCCTTTGGCGGCGCGCGCACGGCCACCAGCGTCACGTTTGTCAGCCAGGCCGCGCTCGACGCCAAGGTGCCGGAGCAGCTGGGCCTGCGCAAACGTTGTGTGGCGGTCAAAAGCTGTCGCGAGCTGTCGAAAAAAGACATGGTGCTCAACGACTACCTGCCGGATATCTCGGTCGACCCGGAGACCTACGAGGTGCGGGCCGATGGCGAGCTGCTGACTTGTGAGCCCGCAACGGTTTTACCGATGGCGCAACGCTACTTCCTCTTCTAGGCTGGCGGCATGAATCTGGTAAAAGCAGCACTTCCCGCCTCCGCCGCTAGCGGGGTTACCCAATGGACTGATCTCGTGGCCGACCGTCGCGACCTCGCCCGCCGTCGCTGGCGCGCAAAGGCCGCCGACGGCACCGACTTCGGCTTCGACCTCACGCAACCGCTCTCGCACGGCGACTGCATCCACGTCGCAGGCGACAAAGGCTACCGCATCGAGCAGGCACCGGAAACGGTAGTGGTGATCCCGTATTGCTCGCCCGAAGAGGCCGGTCGCATCGGCTGGATGATCGGCAACCTGCACTTTCTGGCCGAATTCGCCCCCGATGGCATGGTCGTAGAGGATGACCTTGCGATCATGCAGCTGATCGAGCGCGAGGGCATCGAGTTCCGTCGCGACGAGCGCCGTTACGCGCCACCGATCACCGGGATGGGGCACCATCATCACCACGATCACGAGCACGAGGAGCACGGCCACCATCATCATCACCACCCGCACGGACATGGTTGAAGACCGGTTCCCGCGTCAGCCAACGCGCGACCCGCTCGACTGGCTGCCCTTCCTGCTGCAGACGACCGACCCGACTTTCCCGACGGGCGGCTATGCGCACAGCTATGGGCTCGAAGGCGCGGTCGAGCTGGGTTTGGTGCACGACGTGGCGACGCTCGAAACCTTTCTCCAAGACGAGGTGCTGGCCGCGCTGGAAGGGCTCGAGCTGCCATTTCTCCGTTTCGCCTACGAGGCGCAAGACGTAGACGAATTCCTGGCGCTGGATGCCCTTTACGACGCCTCGGTGCTGCCCGCCGAAGCGCGGCAAGCCAGTCGCCAGCTTGGGCAGCGTCGTCTGGCCATTTTAGCGCGTATCTACGACGACAAACGGCTGCAAAGCCTGCAGGCGCAGGTCCAGAGCCAACAGACGCCCGGGCATCAGGTAATCGTCAACGGCCTGCAGGCGCAGGTTGGGGGTATGCCGCTGTCGGCAGCCCTGACGGCGCACGCCTATCAGACCCTCACCACCGTGCTCCAGGCCTCGATGAAGCTGATCCGCATCGGGCAGGAAGGCTGTCAAAAGCTGCTCACCCCGCTCTTGCAAGAGCTGCCGCAGGTGGTCGAGACTTCGTGCCAGATCGACCGCGACGACGCCGGAGTGACCGTGCCCACGCTCGACCTCGCCTCTTGCCGCCACGCCACCGCCTTTTCCCGACTCTTCATTTCCTGATCGTATGATTCAAGCGAACCCCGAAGCATCCCAACCGCGCCCCGTCCGCATCGGCGTCGGCGGCCCCGTCGGCTCCGGCAAGACGATGTTGCTGCTGCGCCTCTGCCAGGCCCTACGCGAAAAGTATGACGTGGCGGTGGTCACGAACGACATTTACACCAAGGAAGACGCCGAATTTCTCGTGCGTCAGGAGGCGCTGCCGGCCGACCGCGTGGTCGGGGTCGAGACGGGCGGCTGCCCGCACACGGCCGTACGCGACGACACGAGCATGAACGACGCGGCAATTGCCGACCTCTGCCAACGCTTCCCCCAGCTGCAGGTAATCCTCGTGGAAAGCGGTGGAGACAACCTCTCGGCCACCTTCTCACCGGAGTTGGTCGACGCCTTCATTTACGTGATCGACGTGGCCGAGGGCGACAAGATCCCGCGCAAGGGCGGGCCGGCCATCCGCTTCTCCGACCTGCTCATCATCAACAAGATCGAACTCGCGCCCTATGTGGGTGCCGATCTTGGCGTGATGGACCGCGACGCCAAGGCCCAGCGCGGCCAGCGCCCGTTTATCTTTTGCGACCTGAAGAGTCAGAAGGGCCTGCCAGAGGTTCTGGCGTGGCTTGAGGAACAATGCTTCTTTCCGCTCCACCAGTCCGTGTGACGCCTGAGCCTCCCTCGCGAGGCCGGACGCTGCAGGGCGGCCTCTGGGCCGAAGTCGCGCCGCACGAAGGCGTGGCCCGGCTGCAGCGTTGTCGACACGCCGCCCCTGCGCACGTCAGCAAACCGAGCTGGCAGGGCGGACACCTTTTGCTGCAGGTCAATTGCCCTTCGACCGGCCTCTTTGGCGGCGATAGCCTGACGCTAGACGTGAAGGTGCGCGAGGGTGCCGCCATGACGCTGACGTCGCAGGCGGCAATGCGCATCCACCCGATGCATGCGCACGACCAGGCGGAAGCGATTAACCGTTTCGACGTATGCGGCGCGGATTCGTGGTTGGAATACTGGCCGGAGGCGACCGTGCTACAGGCCGAAGCGAATTTTCAACAACATACGCAACTCGATTGCCGCGACGGCGGCGAAGCGCTCGTGCTGGACGTGGTCTGGCCGGGGCGACTGCGACGAGGGGAGGCCTTCCGCTTCGGGCGCTACCATACGCAGCTCGATGTGCAACTGGACGAGTCCCTGGCCCTGCGCGAACGTGGTCGCTTCGACCGGGGCAGCCGGGCACGGGCCGCATGGCAGCGCGCGCTGACACCCGCCGTGCAGTGCACCGTCGTATTGGTCACCCGCCGCGATGTCTCGAAATGTGCGGAAGCTCTGCACGCCTGGGATCTGCCGCCCGAATGCCTGCTTGGGGCCACGGCGCTACCCGCGGGAGGGCTTGCGGTGCGCGTCCTCAGTCGTAACCTCCGAGAGTTGCCTCGCCTGCTGCAGCGCCTGCGCTCTTTTGCTTATGAAACCGCCGAACGGCCGGAGCCATCCCTCCGGCGCCTGCTCGCTTAACCACTTCCCTGACACCACCATGACCCTCCGTAATACGCTCTCTCGTTCCAGCCTTGCCGTGGCAGCCCTCACGCTGCCCGTGATCGCCTACGCTCACCCCGGCCACTCCCACGGTCTGCACGGCTTCGAAGCCGGTTTCATGCACCCCGTAATGGGGCTCGACCACCTGCTCGGGCTGCTCGCGCTTGGCCTCGTCTCGGCCCGTTTCCGGGGAGCACAGGCCGCAACCTATGGCGGGGTGATCGCGGCTTCGCTGGCGGTGGGCCTGCTGGTGGGGCGCCTCGTAGGCGGTTTCAGCGGTCTGGAGTATGCCTTGAGCGCCAGCCTCGCGCTCGTGGCGGTGCCGCTGCTCTGGCAACGTGCAGGCAATCTGGCCGCTGCTTCGGCAATCGCGGCAGTCGTGGCCGGCGTCCATGCGATGGCCCATGGTATCGAGTTGCACGGCACAGTGGCGCTGCTCGGCTTTGTGCTCAGCAGCGTGGCAATCGTGGCCGCCGGGCATGGCGTCGGGCGTGTGCTGGCTCGCCAGCCCTTGGCTCAAGCCGTCTTTGGCTGCATCGTAGCCGCTTTCGGTGTCTGGTCGCTGCTCGGGGCTTAGCCCTGCTGGCGGCGCGCGTGGATGGGCGGCAGCAGCTTGGAAGTAACCGTCAAGTTAACCGAGCTGACGCCGCGCGTCCCGACCAATTCGTCCACAATCTCCTGCAGGCGGTAAATCGGGCCCTGGACGGTCCAGACTTCCATCACGTGCGCGTTCTCCAGCAGCACATGTTGTGAGCTGATGACCTCGTCCACGTGCTCGCGCTGGATCTTGACCAGCTTTTGCATCAGGCCGCGACGGGCTTCGTCGTAGACGAGTGTGATCATGCCCGCCATCACCTCCGAGGGGTCGTCCTGGTAATAGCTCAACAACCCCGTCTGAATCATGTCGGCGATAGCTTGCGAGCGGTTATGGAACCCGCGGCGCTCCATCATTTCGTCGAGTGACTGCAGGAGGGAATTGGGCAGCGATATGCTGATGCGGCTGACGTTCTGGGCAAGGGATTCTTGGGACATCTCTTCCGTAGAGTCGCGCAAAACGCGCAAACTGGCAAGTCCCAGACATGCGCTTTTGCGTTCGCAAGTCTACTGTGCGCGGCTGCTTGGAAAGCGACATCCGGTGCACAATGTTATGCAATCTCGGAGCAAGGGCAGGGGGTGGCATAGGTCCTGCAAGTATTAAAAAACGTCCAAAACGTAATATTTTGAACAGCCACCCATCAGCTCGATTGTGCAAAAATGCACAGTTGGGCAGATTTGGTCCAGTTCAAAACGTTTGGGCGCTTCATACCAACCTCCCCCGTCCTGAGATGAATACCACTTCCTCCATTTCCCGATGGTTCCGCCGAGCCGGCCTGGCCTGCGCCGCTCTGTTTCTCTGCACGCTGCTTTCCGCCAAGGACGCGCTGAAAATCGCCTATAGTGATTGGCCGGGCTGGGTCGCCTGGGAAATTGGCATCAAGAAGGGCTGGTTCCAGGAAGAGGGCGTCGATGTCCAGTTCCTCTGGTTCGACTACGTGGCCTCGATGGACGCCTATGTGGCGGGCCAGGTGGACGCCGTTTGCATGACCAATGGCGACGCTCTCGTAACGGGCGCGACCGGCAAGCCCTCCGTGGGGATTATCCTGAACGACTTTTCCAATGGCAACGACATGATCGTGGCCGCCCCCGGCATCAAGTCCGTCAAAGACCTCAAGGGCAAGAAGATCGGCCTGGAAGAAGGCTTCGTGGAGCACTTGCTTTTCCTCACCGCGCTGAAGAAGCACGGCCTGAACCCCTCCGACGTGACGATCGTCAACACGCCCACCAACGAGACGCCGCAAGTGCTCGCCTCGGGCGCGGTGGACGCCGTTGCCGCGTGGCAGCCCAACTCGGGCCAGGCGCTGAAGACGGTAGCCGGCTCGACGCCCGTCTTCACCTCGGCCGATGCCCCGGGCATCATTTACGACCTGCTCTACGTTTCGCCCGAGAGCCTGGAGTCGCGCCGCGCGGACTGGGTGAAGGTCGCCAAGGTGTGGTACCGCATCGTGGACTACCTCAAGGACGAGCAGAACTTCGACGAAGCGCTCGAAATCCTCGCCAGTCGCGTTTCGGTGAAGCCGCAGGAATACGAGCCCTTCTTCGAAGGCACCTACATCCTCTCCTACGAGGAATCGCTGGAGCGATGGAAGGACGCCTCTGGCCTCGGCTCCGTCTATGGCTCGACGAAGGTCGTCGACGCCTTCAATCGCACGGTGGGCGTCTACGAGCAAAGCCAGGATGTTTCCAAGTATCTCGACCCGAGCCTTACGAAAGAGCTCAAGCAGTAGCGACTACGCCCGGGCCGCAGCTTGATCGCGCGCTGCGGCCCCTTGCTTCCCAACCTACCGACCGGTGAAATCCGCTTCCCGAAAAAATCTCGATACCGTCTCGTGGCTCGCCATCCGCAAGCCGTTGAACGGCCAGCGGCGTCTATTGCTCACAATTTGCTCGTTTGTGCTGCCGCTGGCTCTGTGGTGCTTCGTCAGCTATCTGCCTTTCATCTGGCACCCGGATGTGCGCCTTACGATTGCAGCCGACCGCGAGGGCGTCACGACCGTCTACACCGCGGGAGATCATGTCAGCCGTGAGTATTTTGACGAATACGCCAATGCCGTCCGCGCCGAAAACGCCAGCGCACAGAGCGGCGAGGGTGGGGCACGCAGTGGCTTTGCCGCCCGGCGCAACAACGTCAAGATCCTGCGCGCGCTCGCGCCCTTGGCGGTCGACCACGGTTGGCTGACGGAAGAGCAGTTAACTGACGACGAAGCCGTGGCAGGCATCTGGCAGGGCATCGCCGATGGGCGTCTGGTGACCGATTCCCCGGCTCTCACGCCAGAAAACCGCGAGATTGTGCGGCAAAACTGGCAAACGCTTCAGGCCTACTGGGCGCAGGATGCCGAGCACCGCATGCCCTCCGACCCGCTTTTGAAGCTCATCCCGCAAGGCCGGCTCAGCAATCCCGTATACCTCCCGGAACCGCATCAAGTGCTGATCGCGGGTTGGAAGGACTGGACGGCAGAACCGGAGGAGGGTCGCCCTTCGCTGCCGGAACGCTACAAGCACTCGCTCTACATCGTCTTCTCCGGCTTTCTGCTGGCGGCACTGGTGGGCGTGCCGATTGGCATTCTCAGCGGCACCTTCGACTTTTGCGCCCGCTTGTTCGAGCCGTTTATCGACTTCTTCCGCTACATGCCGGCCCCTGCTTTCAGCACGCTGCTGGTGGCGATCTTTATGGCCCACGATGCGCCCAAGATCGCGCTCGTTTTTGTCGGTACCTTCTTCCAGCTCGTGCTCGTGGTCGCCAACACCACGCGCCAGCTCGACTACTCGCTCCTGGAGGCCGCGCAAACCCTCGGGGCCAAACGCTGGGACTTGCTGCGCAGGGTCATCCTACCCGGCATCACACCCGACCTCTACAACGACTTGCGCATCCTGCTCGGCTGGGCCTGGACGTGGCTCGTCATCGCCGAGCTCATCGGGGTCAAAAGTGGACTCACGGAGGTGATCGAAACCCAGGGCCGCTGGCGCAACTTCGACAGCGTCTTCCCGATCATCATCCTGATCGGCCTGACCGGCTTCTTTACCGACCAGATTCTTTCCGCCCTGCGCCCGGTTCTCTTCCCTTGGACGCCCGACGCGATTACCCGCAAGCGCGGCCCCATCGTGCGCTTCTTCAGCTGGCTGCTCGACCGCGACGTCTACGTTTCACCCCGCACCTCTTCCGAAGCATGAGCGACCATCTCGACCTTCCCGACTACCGCGAACAAAGCCCGGAAGTGGCCGCCCGTTTTGCCGCGCTCAAGCAGCGACCGGTCAAGCTGGAGGTGCGCGGCCTGCACAAGCGCTACCACTCCGCCGAGGGTGAACGCAGCGTGCTGCAAGACATCAGCTTCAACGTCCACCGGCGCGAATTCATTTCGATCATCGGCCCCTCGGGCTGCGGCAAATCCACCCTCATCCGCATCCTCGCCGGGCTGGAGACGATCTCCGGCGGCGAAGTCCTGCTCGAAGGCAAGGCCGTGACCGGTCCGAGTCGCGAACGAGGCATGGTCTTCCAGGGCTACACGCTCTTCCCGTGGCTTACGGTGAAAAAGAACGTGATGTTTGGCCTCGAAGTCAGCGGTCGCTCCGGGCCAAGCATCGAAAGCGAGGCGATGGACTGGATCAACCTCGTCGGCCTCTCGCGCTTTGCCAACGCCTACCCGAGCCAGCTCTCCGGTGGCATGAAGCAGCGCGTGGCGATCGCCCGGGCGCTCGCGAACCAGCCGCAAATCCTCTTTATGGACGAGCCTTTCGGCGCTCTCGATGCCCAGACGCGCTGCCAGATGCAGGCCTACCTGCTTCAGATCTGGAAGAACGTCGACGTCACGATCCTGTTCGTCACGCACGATCTGGAAGAGGCGATCTACCTCTCCGACCGCATCCTCGTGCTCAAGGCCAATCCGGGCGAGATCCAGGAGTTCATCGAGGTGCCGGTGCCGCGTCCGCGCGATGTCGAGCAGTTTATCAGCCCGACTTTCCTGGCGACCAAGAACCGGCTGGAGCACCTGATCCACCCGACCCAATACGCCGGGCAGACTCCGACCCTGCCCATCACCAAGCTGACTGCAGCGGGCGACGAAGTAGAATAGGCTCGCTTTTTTGGCCTCAATCGTATTACGAATTTAAAAAATAATCATACCATGACTCAACTTCCCCCCATTCCTGAAGGAGACCTGCTACACCGGGAGACGATCCGCGGTGGCGGCATGTGGTCCAAAGTGATCGGGCGCGGCAAGACCCTGCGTCTGACCGACCTCGAAGGCGGCGCCAATGTCGGCCTCCTGCTCTACAATGCGCTGGAGCGGCACGAGCGCTACAACATGCCCGATACGCTGAAGGGGCAGCACATCTTTTACCTCACCGCGCCTTATTGCCTCCACTCCGACATGGGCCGCCTGTTGTGCTCGATCACGGGCGACTCCTCCGGCTGGCACGACACCGTCTGCGGCTGCTCCGACGCTAAGCTGGTCCGCCAGAAGTATGGCGAGAAGACCTATGAGGAGGCCCGCAACGACTTTCACCGCAATGGGCGCGAGTGCTTCCTGATCGAGCTGGCCAAGTGGGGCCTCAGCGAAAAGGACCTCGTGCCCAATCTGAACCTCTTCAGCAAAGTGATCTCAGACGAAGAAGGGGCGCTCAGCTTTGATCCTACCCACGCCAAAGCCGGGGCCGCCATCGACCTGCGTTGCGAGCTGGACGTGCTCGTGGTGTTCAACACCTGTCAGCATCCGCTCGATCCCAACCCGCAGTATGCCCCCAAGCCCGTGCAGCTCGAAGTCTTCCGCAACGCCCCGGTGGTCGAAGACGACCCCTGCCGCCTCTCGCGCCCCGAAAACGGTCGCGCCTTCCAGAACACCGAGGTCTACAACCGCCTGCGCTTCTAGCCCACACCCACGACCGCCATGTTGACCGAAAGCACTTACGAACCGGCCCAGGCCGTTTATCGTCACACCATTCTTGCGGGTGATCGCTGGATGCACGTCGTGCGTCAGGGCCAGATTTTCCGCATCCACGACCTCGAAGGCAATCAGGCCGCCGACACCCTGATCTACGATGCGCATCACCCGGACGACCGCTACAGCGCCAGCGACACGATCCAGCGGCAGGGCAAGCTCTATCTGACCACCGGCAGCGTGCTCTACTCGAATCTCGGCCATGCCCTGATGACCATTGTGGCCGACACCTGCGGTCGGCACGATACGCTGGGCGGCGCCTGCTCGCGCGAGAGCAATACCATGCGCTACGCCCTTGATAAGGAGCACATGCACGCCTGCCGCGACAGCTTTATCCGCGGGGTGCAGGAATGCTGCGAGCACCACCTCGATAAGCGCGACATCACCTGCAATATCAACTTCTTCATGAACGTGCCGGTGACGCCCGATGGTCGGTTGACCTTCGCCGATGGTATCTCGGCTCCGGGCCGCTACGTGGAGCTACGGGCCGAGCGCGATGTCTACGTGCTCATCTCCAACTGCCCGCAGCTCAACAACCCCTGCAACGCCTACAACCCGACGCCCGTCGAAGTCCTGATCTGGGACGGCGACCGTTAAACGCCCTGCCTGCTGCCCGTATGTTCAACAAGGTTCTCATTGCCAACCGGGGCGAAATCGCCTGCCGCATCATCCGCACCCTGCGCCAGCTCGGCGTCCGCTCCGTCGCGATCTATTCCGATGCCGACGCCTACGCGGCCCACGTGAGCCTGGCGGATGAGGCAGTGCGCGTCGGCCCGGCCCCCGTCGCCGAAAGCTACCTCAACGTCGTCGCGATCCTCGAAGCCGCCCGCCAGACCGGAGCCCAGGCGATCCACCCCGGCTACGGGCTGCTGAGCGAGAATGCTGCCTTTGCCGAGGCGTGCGAAGCGGCAGGCGTGGCCTTCATCGGCCCGACGCCCGAGCAGATGCGGCGCTTTGGCCTCAAACATACCGCGCGTGAAGTCGCGCAAGAGGCCGAGGTGCCGCTGGTGCCGGGCACGGGCGTGCTGGCCGACGTGCAGGACGCGCTCGTGCAGGCGGGCGAGATCGGCTACCCCGTGATGCTCAAGAGCAGCGCAGGCGGTGGTGGGATCGGTATGCGCCTTTGCCGCGACGCGAAAGAGCTGGAACTGGCCTACGCCGCCGTCGAACGTCTGTCGCGCAACAACTTCAACGATGCCGCGCTCTTCCTCGAAAAGTATCTGGAGCGCGCCCGCCACATCGAGGTGCAGATCTTTGGCGACGGGCAGGGCAGGGTGGTGACGCTCGGCGAACGCGATTGCTCCGTGCAGCGCCGAAACCAGAAGGTAATCGAAGAGACCCCCGCGCTCGGGATCACGGAAAGCCTGCGCACGGCCTTGGCCGAAGCCGCCCGTCGTCTAGGCGAAAGCATCGGCTACCGCTCGGCGGGCACGGTGGAGTTTATCTACGACGTAGGTTCGCAACAATTCTACTTTCTGGAGGTCAATACGCGCCTGCAGGTCGAGCATGGGGTGACGGAGTTGGTGACGGGCGTCGATCTCGTCGAATGGATGGTCCGCCTCGCCGCCGGTGGCTGGGAAGTCCCCGCTCAGAATTCGATCCGCCCCCAAGGCCATGCGATTCAGACCCGCATCTACGCCGAAGACCCACTGAAGAACTTCCAGCCCAGCACGGGTGAGTTGACCGAAGCCGTGTTCCCCGAATGGACCCGCGTTGACCGTTGGGTCGAGCGCGGCACGGAGGTGAGCCCTTATTACGACCCGATGCTGGCCAAGGTGCTCGTGTTGGCAGGCGACCGCGCCCAAGCTATCACGCGCATGCAACAGGCGCTGGCAGAGACGCGCCTTTCGGGGGTGGAGACGAATCTTGAATTTACTCGCCAGATCTTCGCCCAGCTCGTGTTTCAAGAGGGTAAGGTGCACACGCGCTTTCTCGAAGGCTTTACCTACGTCAGCCGCACGGTGGACGTGTTGGCACCCGGCACTTTCACCACGGTGCAGGACTATCCCGGCCGTGTAGGCTATTGGGATGTGGGCGTGCCGCCATCCGGCCCGATGGACAGCCTGGCGTTCCGCCTTGGCAACCGCATCCTTGGTAACGACAAGGACGCCGCCGGGCTCGAGATCACGCTGACAGGCCCAACCTTGAAGTTCCAGGGCGCGACCACGATTTGCCTCACCGGGGCCGAAATCGAAGCCACGCTCGACGGCGAGCCCGTGCCGCATTGGCAAGCCGTGCCGGTATCGGCCGGTGCCACGCTCGCGCTCGGCAAAGTGAAAGGCACCGGCTGCCGGGCTTACCTCGCCTTGGCGGGCGGGCTGGATGTGCCGGCTTACCTCGGCAGCAAGGCCACCTTCACGCTGGGCAAGTTTGGGGGGCACAATGGTCGCACGCTGCAAGCCGGGGACGTGCTCCACCTCAGCGAGCAGGAGCAGACCGAAGCCGAAACGCTGCCTGCAGCTCTACAGCCTCGCTACGGCGACACTTGGCAGGTGCGCGTGCTCTACGGCCCGCACGGCGCGCCGGACTTCTTTACCGAAGGCGACATCGCGATGTTCTTCGGCACCGATTGGGAGGTGCATTACAACTCGGCCCGCACGGGCGTGCGCCTGATCGGCCCCAAGCCGAAGTGGGCCCGCACCGACGGCGGCGAGGCGGGTCTGCACCCGTCGAACATCCACGACAACGCCTACGCGATCGGCGCCATCGATTTCACCGGCGACATGCCGATCATCCTCGGCCCGGATGGCCCCAGCCTGGGCGGCTTTGTCTGCCCGGCCACAATTATTGCCGCCGACCTCTGGAAAATCGGCCAGTTCCGCCCGGGTGACAAGGTGCGCTTCGTGCAGGTGAGCCATACCGAGGCCGACCGCCTGCTGGAGGCGCAGGAGCGCATGCTCGTGACGCTACAGGCTCCGGCGGCCAAGGCGACCGACAATACAGCCGGCGATCCGGCGATTATCACGCGCTTGGAGCCCACCGCCGACCGTCGTCTGGCCGTGACGTATCGCCGCTCGGGGGACCACGCGGTGTTGGTCGAATACGGCGAAATGGTGCTCGACCTCAACCTGCGCTTCCGGGTCCACGCGCTGATGCAGGCGCTGCAAGATCAGCCCTTGCCCGGCCTGCTGGAGATGACGCCGGGCATCCGCTCGCTGCAGGTGCGCTATAACCCCCTGCAGCTTAAACTCTCGGCGCTCATGGACCACCTGCTGGCGCTCGAAGCGGGTCTGCCTTCGGTCACGGAGATGACGCTGCCAACACGCATCGTGCACCTCCCGCTGTCCTGGGACGACGAGCAGACGCAGCTCGCGATCCGCAAGTACGACCAGATCGTGCGCAAAAACGCGCCCTGGGCGCCCAGCAATATCGAGTTTATCCGCCGCATCAACGGTCTCGATTCGATCGAAGAGGTGAAGGACATCGTCTTTAACGCCAGCTATCTTGTGCTCGGCTTGGGCGACGTCTACCTCGGGGCGCCGGTGGCCACCCCCATCGACCCGCGCCACCGCCTTGTAACGACCAAATACAATCCGGCCCGCACATGGACGCCGGAAAACGCGGTCGGCATCGGCGGTGCCTACATGTGCATCTATGGGATGGAGGGCCCGGGCGGGTATCAATTTGTTGGCCGCACCGTGCAAGTGTGGAACCGCCAGCGCAGCACGCCACTGTTTGCCTCCGGCCAGCCGTGGCTGCTGCGCTTCTTCGACCAGATCCGCTTCTACCCAGTGAGCCACGACGAGCTGATGCAAATGCGTGCTGACTTCCCCCATGGACGCTTTACGCCGAAGGTCGAGGAAACGACGTTCGATCTCGGCGATTACCAACGCTTCCTGCGCGACAACGCCGAAGGCATCCGCACCTTCAAGCAGCACCAGCAGGCTTCGTTCGAGGCCGAACGTGATCGCTGGGTGCGCGACGGGCAGGCGACTTTTGAGGCCGAAGACGGCTTCACCGATGGCTTGCTCGACGACGCCGAAGCGTTGCCCGAAGGCTGCGAGCTGCTTACGGCCCAAGTCACCGGCAACGTCTGGAAGATCGCCGTGCAGCCCGGCCAGCGTATTGCCGCCGGCGACCCGCTCGTCGTGCTCGAATCCATGAAAATGGAGGTGGGCTGCCCCGCGACGCAGGATTGCGAGGTGGTGGAAGTCCGCTGCCACGAAGGCACTGCGGTTCAGACCGGCCAGGCCCTCGCCGTCATCCGCCCGCTTGCCACTGCCTAGAAAAACGCATCATGGCCCTTTCCCTCGACCTCAAGACTCTGCGCGCGGCCTATGTGCAAGGCCGCCTCACGCCCCGCCAACTTGTCGCGCAGCTCGACCAGCGCTGGCAACAGGTGGACGATCCCGCGATCTACCTGCACCGTCTCTGCGCCGAAGAGCTGGAGCCTTACCTGCAGCGTTTGGAGCAGCAGTCGCCAGTCGATTTGCCCCTCTACGGCATCCCGTTTGCGATCAAGGACAATATCGACCTCGCAGGCGTGCCAACCACCGCCTCGTGCGCAGACTACCGTTACGTGCCGGAGGAATCGGCGCATGTGGTGCAGCGCCTGATCGACCTGGGCGCGCTCCCGCTGGGCAAGACCAACCTCGACCAGTTCGCGACGGGCCTCGTCGGCGTGCGCTCGCCCTTCGGCGTGCCACGCAATGCCTATTCGGCGGAGCATATCCCCGGCGGCTCCAGCTCGGGCTCGGCGGCAGCCGTCGCACAAGGCCTGGCGAGCTTTTCGCTAGGGACGGATACGGCGGGGTCGGGCCGCGTGCCGGCTGCTTTCAATCACCTCTATGGCGTCAAACCGACCCGTGGCCTGCTCAGCGCGCTCGGCGTCGTGCCGGCCTGTCGCTCGCTGGACTGCGTGTCGATCTTTGCCCTCAACGCCGCCGACTCCCGCACGCTACTGGAGCTGACGGCCGACTACGACCCCAAGGACGCCTATGCTCGGCCTGCCCGAAGCAACGCCTTCCCGCAGCGTCCGACGCCCGTGATCGGCATCGTAGCGCCCGAGCAATGCAAGTTCTTCGGCAACGCAGAATACGAGCGCCTTTACCGCGAGACGCTCGCCCGGCTGGAGGCGCAAGGCGTGCAGACCCACGTGGTAGACTTTGAGCCCTTCGCCGAAGCCGCCCGCCTGCTCTACGAAGGGCCGTGGGTCAGCGAGCGCTATTGCGCGATTCAGGAGCTGATCGAGCGCAACACGGACGCCTTGCACCCCGTAACGCGAAAGATCATCGGCGGCGGAGCGAACCTGAAGGCGACCGACCTCTTCAAGTCACTCTACCGGCTGGAGGCCCTGAAGCGTGAAGTGGAACGGGTCTGGCGCTCGGTGGACGCGCTCCTGACCCCGACGGCTGGCACGATCTACACGCGTGCCGAGGTGGAGGCCGATCCTGTCCAGACCAACAGCAATCTGGGCTTCTATACCAATTTCATGAACCTGCTCGACTGCTGCGCGCTGGCGGCACCCGCTGGGTTTACGGAGCAAGGGCTGCCCTTTGGCGTGACGCTGGTTGGCCCGGCCTTCAGCGACCGTCGCCTGCTGGATCTTTGCGCGCAACTGCCGCTCGAACCGGAGACCACGCAGCCCATCGTCGTCTGTGGCGCGCATCTGCAGGGCCTGCCGCTCAACTGGCAACTGACCGAACTGGGCGCAACGTTGCAGGAGGCCACCCGCACGGCACCCGTCTACCGGGCCTACGCGCTCCCCGGCTCGATTGCCAAGCCCGGCATCGTGCGCGTGCCGGAGGGTGGGGCGGCGTTGGATGTGGAAGTCTGGGACCTCCCTAAACGCCACTGGGGCACCTTTGCCGCCCAGATCAGCCCGCCGCTCGGCCTGGGCTGGGTCGAGCTGGCCGATGGCCGCCGCGAGCTGGGCTTCCTCTGCGAATCGATCGCCACCACGGCCGCCAAAGACATTACAGCCAACGGCGGCTGGCGGGCCTATCTGCAGGCAACTCAATCCTGATAGCTTACCGGCTCCTCGTCCGCGACCAGCGCATAAATCTCCGAGCCAGCAAGCAGGAACGCGCCGACGCCAAACGCGTCGGTGTGGGACGGGTCGAAGCCTTCCGGTGCGGCACCAATGGGCTGGATGTGCTCGACCTTGCCATCTTCACGCACACAAGCGGTCATGGCGTTCCAGGCGCGGCGAATGGCGGGCAGCGTTGCTTCGCGGTCAAGCAGACCGTGGTTGACGCCCCAGGCGAGTGCAAAGGTGTAGAAGGCACTGCCGCTGACCTCCCGAGCCTGGTGTGAATCCGGAGCAAGCAGGCCGGGACGCCAGAGACCGTCGGGCTGCTGGGCGGCGAGCACCGCAATCATCATGCGCTGGTAGAGGGCAACGTAACGCGGGTAGTCTTGATGGTCTTTTGGAAAGCGCGCCAGCACACGGGCTAGCCCTGCCGCAACCCAGCCGTTCCCGCGCGACCAGTAGATGTTCTGACCGTTGGGCTCGCGCACATCCAGGTAGCTCTGATCGCGCGCATAAAATCCATCCACCGGGCTAAACAGGAAATCGGTCGTGGCCCACCACTCGCGGTTGGCAAACTCCAGATAGCGCTCATCACCCGTCAGCAGGTAGGCATCCAGCAGCGAAGCCGGCCCCATGAAGAGGGCGTCGCACCACGACCAGCGGTCGTCGACGTGTGGTGTGCCCCATTCCAGCAGGGCGGGCGATGGGTTCTCGATGATGTTATCCAGGTAAGCCAGCGAGGGCTTCATTGTGGCAGGTTCGTCCATGCGGCGGCCTAGTTCCGCGTAGGCCTGAATGACCGCATAGTCATCGGCGTGGTAGGGGCGCGGGGCGGGCTTCCATCCCATCTTCTCAAACCGGCGCTGCAACTCGCCCTCGATCCGTTCCGACGCCGTATAACGCGCCGCCTCCAGTGCCCCGATGTAAAACGGCGCGATTTCCCAGCCGCGTGGGTCGCGTTGGTAATCGAAAGCAAATTGCCACTCCGTCACTCGTTCGAGGATCGGCAGTATCTCGGCGGGCACGAGCGGACGCTCCAGCTCCCCGGCGGCAGGAATCGGCAATGCCTCGTGTTCCTTTGACGCGCGGTTGTCCGCCAGTTCGGCGAGGAAGGGGCTCCAGATGAGGTTGGCGACCGGCGTAGGCTCGACATCGGCCGCTTGCTGGTCATTGCCGTCACGCTGTGTCACGGGCTGGACGAGCAGGTGCAGTTGGCGCATCCGCAGCCACTGCTCCGGATCAAACGAAGGCTCCCAGGCACCCAGCGATGTTGCGGTGAGATCGGAGATTTTCCAAATAGGCTGCTCCGTCTCGATATTAGTGCTGGAAGCGATCACCGCTCGCCCATCGCGCTCGTCGTCGCGAAAAGCCACATAAGCCATGACTGGACGGCGCCAGGGGCGTTCCACCACCACGACCGCACGGGAGAGAGGCGGGCGCTTGGTGTTGGTACCGGAGAGCGTAAAGGGCTGTGTGCGCTGAGTGATTTGTGAAGTGCGCCAGCCTTGGCCGTCGAACCGCACCAGATGATACTGCGGAACATCCGAGCCCTCGGGCGCCCAGTAATTGACCAGCAGCGGATTGCTCTGGCTATCTGCTGAAACGGCGGGCGGATTCATCAGGCTCCTGCCTTGCGGGATTCGCACGGCATAGTCGGCGGAAGCTTGAGTAATTGGCAACTGGAGGGGCTTTCCGTCGATGGTCGTCCACTTCTTACCGCCATCGGTGGAGCGCGCGTAGGCGATGTCGTGGTTGGTAGCCACGTCGGGTGATTCGCGCCAGACCCAGGCCAGATGGAGCGTGCCGCGACGGTCATAATAAAAGGAAGGGTAGGCGCTGCGCTGGCCCTCACCGTCGAGCACCTTGTCCTGCACGCGCGACCACTTTTGTGTCTCCACATCGTAGCGGTTGAGCACGAGGTTGCCCTGACCGGAAGCTCCGTCGCGGTAAAACGCCAAGAGGTCGCCGTCGCGCAGGCGGATGAACGACGGGTAGGTCACGCGGGATTCGTCGCGACCGACCATGCGCTGTCGTGGCCCAAGCTCCAATGAGCCCGGTTCGACCGAACGCGCGTAGTTGAGGCCGTTGCCGTGGTGATCCCACGCGACGTGCAGGTAGCCCGCGCCGTCTACGACCAGGCTGGCGGAGTTGTGGGCGTCAGCAACTTTCCCCGTATAGGGCGTGCGCCGTGTCTCCCAGGTATCGGAGCCGATGGCGCGACGGGCCAGCACCAGCGTACCATCAGCAGCATAAAAGGCCGCATATTGCGTGCTCCGGTGCGTAAAAAGTGTGTGCTGCAGGCCCGCAATCACGTTTACGGACGAGCCGGAGAAACCATCCCCTGCAATCGGGAGGATGCGGGTCGATTCCGGCGAGGCAGGCTCGACCCGTGGGTTCAAGGTGTCCGCAAAAGACGTGAGGCTAGCCCCAATGAGGGCACATAGGAGGAGGGGAACGCGCAGGCGTGGCAGGGGCATGATCACAGAGGGATTTTAGGGTGGTGGCGCGGCGGGGGGAAGACGCTAACCCTCTATTGCCATCGCAAGCGCTGTCCGTCAAAACCCCTGGCCGTCAGACCGTCAGAACAGTCCGCACTTATTTCACTCCCCGCAGCTTCAGGCCAATCTCTGCCAACAGGCAGTAGAGCACGGGCACGATGAAGATCGTGATGATCGCAAGGCACATCCCTCCGAAGGTAGGAATTGCCATCGGCACCATCACGTCGGAACCGCGCCCGGTGGAAGTCAGCACCGGCAACAGCGCGAGCACCGTCGTGGCGGTCGTCATCATGGCTGGGCGCACGCGACGGCTGGCCGCCTCCAGCACACGCTCGCGAATCTCCGCGCGGTTGGTCGGCGGAGCTTCCTTGAAACGTTGCTCCAGATACGTGGCCATGAGCACCCCATCGTCGGTCGCGATGCCGAAAAGTGCCAGGAAACCGACCCACACCGCGACGCTGAGATTGATCGTGTTGATCTGGAAAAGCTCCCTCAAGTCGTGCCCAAAGAGCGAGAAGTGCAGGAACCAGTCTTGCCCGTAGAGCCAGAGCAGAATGAAGCCGCCGGCCCAGGCAAAGGCCACTCCGGAGAAGACCAGCAAGGTCACCAGCACCTTCTTGAACTGGAAGTAAAGGATGAGGAAGATCGCCAGTAGAGAAAGCGGCAGCAGGATGCGCAGGCGCGCTTCGGCCCGCAGCTGGTTTTCATAGCTGCCAGTGAAGGCATACGTGACGCCCGTGGGCAGTTGGAGCTCACCGGAGGCGCGCATCTGCGTCAGCATCTCGTCGGCCTGTTCGACCACCTCGACTTCGGCCCGCCCCGGCTGCTTATCAAAGATGACGTAGCCGACCAACGCCGTATCCTCGCTCTTGATCATCTGCGGGCCGCGCCGGTATTCGATGCGCGCCAGCTCCTTCAGAGGGATCTGCGTGCCATCGGGGGCAGCTACAAGCACGTTTTCGATGGTTTCGGGCGAGTCGCGTAGTTCACGTGGGTACCGCACCCGGACCGGATAGCGTTCGCGCCCTTCCACCGTCGTGGTGATCGGGCGACCACCTACCGCCACTTCGATCACATCCTGGACGGCTTGAATCCGCAGCCCGTAGCGGGCGATGGCTTCGCGGTCGATCTCGATTTCGAGGTATGGCTTGCCCACAATACGATCGGCCAGCACGGTTTCGCTGCGGATCGACGGTACTTGCTGAAGCGCTTCCTCGATCTGCAGTGCAGCGCGTTCAATCGACTCCAGGTCGGGCCCTTTTACCTTGAGGCCCATGGGGGCGCGCATCCCGCTTTGCAGCATCACCAGGCGGGCGGCAATCGGTTGGAGCTTGGGCGCGGAAGTCGTGCCGGGGATACTGGCGGCGCGGGCGATCTCGTCCCAAATATCGTCGGGACTGCGGATTTCGTCGCGCCACTGGCGAAACGGTCGGCCACGGGAATCGGGGATCAGTTCGCCAGCCGCATCGCGACGGAATTCTTCGGCCTTCTGATCGTAGGCAAAATTGAGAATACGGCCGTCGTCGTCCGTCTTGTATTCGGACTTGTAAGCGATGATGGTCTCGATCATCGACACCGGCGCGGGGTCTAACGGGCTATCCGCCCGGCCCAGCTTGCCGACCACGCTTTCGACCTCCGGGATTGCGTTGATGGCCATGTCCTGCTTGCTGAGCACGTCCATCACCTCGCCGATGGAGGCATGCGGCATGGTCGTAGGCATGAAGAGGAATGAACCTTCGTCGAGCGGCGGCATGAACTCTTCGCCAAAGCCGGGCACCGCGTGCGCCATCGTCACGTAGGGCTGGCTAGACTTGATAGGCTGGGGCAGCCACCCAAAGACCTGCGGCCAGCCGACCCACGCCGTGAACCCGAACAGCACCACAAGCGCGCTGGCGAAGAGGAAGGGCAGCTTGGCCCGCAAGACATGGGGCAGCAGCCGGGGGTAGAGCCAGACAAAGCCCAGCATCGGCAGCAAAAGCCCACCCACTGCGATCAGCACAAAGACGATGTTGCGGAACGTGTATTCGGCCCCCAAAGGACGCCACTCACCCGCCAGGATAACGGCCACCCACACGACCACCGCCACGAGCAACAGCGGGTGCACGAACTTGCGGTAACGGGATGAGCCCTTGGCGAGGGCAGGGCGGCTGAAGCGCTTCGGCAAACGCCAGCCCAAGACCGCATGCGCAAGCGGTGGAATGATTGTGAGCGCGACCACAATCGAGCCAATCAGGGCAAAAGTTTTGGTGAAGGCCAGCGGACGAAAGAGCTTACCCTCGGCCTCCTGCATGAAGAACACTGGCAGGAAGCTGATCACGGTCGTAAGGACGGCCGTCAAAACCGCGCTACCCACCTCCGCACTTGCCCGATGCACCACCTCCAGACGGTTTTCGCTGGGGTCTGCCTGCTTGAGGTGCTTGAGGATGTTCTCGGTCAGGACGATGCCCATATCGACGATCGTCCCGATGGCGATGGCAATGCCGGATAGAGCTACGATGTTGGCGTCGATGCCAAACGCTTTCATCCCGAGGAAGGCAAAGAGCACCGCAAGCGGCAACAGGGCCGAGATCATCAGCGCGCTGCGCAGGTGCAGCACCATGAGGACGACGACGATGATCGTCACCAAGATCTCCAGTGACACCGCTTCCTCCAGCGTGCCGAGCGTCTCCTTGATCAAGCCCGTACGGTCGTAAAACGGCACGATCTGGACCTGGCTTTCGGTGCCATCGGCCAAGGTTTTCTGCGGCAGGCCGGGCGAAATCTCCGCAATCTTGGCCTTTACGCGCTCGATGGTGGCCAGCGGGTTCTCGCCAAAACGCGTCACCACGACACCACCCACCGCTTCCGCGCCCGCCTTATCCAGCGCACCACGGCGCAAAGCCGGACCGTATTCGACGGAAGCGATCTGCTCCAACGTCACCGGCACACGATCGCGCGAAGCCACCACGGTCTGGCGCAGATCGTCGAGGCTCTTGAGAAAGCCCACACCTCGGATCACGTATTCCACGCGGTTGATCTCGATGGTGCGTGCGCCAACGTCGAGGTTGCTACCCCGCACGGCATCGAAAACCTGCTGCAAGGTAAGGTCGTAGATCCGCAGCGCATCGGGATCTACGTCGATCTGGTATTCGCGCACAAAGCCGCCGATGGAAGCCACCTCCGCCACGCCATCCACCCCTTGCAGGGCATAGCGCACATACCAGTCCTGCGTGGAGCGCAGCTCATCGAGGTCCCAGCCCCCGGTCGGCTTGCCTTCGCGATCGCGGCCTTCGAGTGTGTACCAGAAAACCTGACCTAACGCAGTCGCATCCGGCCCCAATTGTGGCGTCACGGCTGGAGGCAGCGTGCCGGTGGGCAAGCTGTTGAGCTTCTCCAGAATGCGGCTGCGGGACCAGTAAAACTCCACCTCTTCCTTGAAGATCACGTAGATCGTCGAAAAGCCGAACATCGAGTAGCTGCGGATCGTCTTCACCTCCGGCAAGCCCAGCAGGGCCGTCGTCAATGGATACGTCACCTGGTCTTCGATGTCTTGGGGCGAGCGGCCCATCCACTCCGTAAACACGATCTGCTGGTTTTCACCGAGGTCAGGGATCGCATCCACCGGCACCGGATCGCGCGGCAGTCCGTCGATGTCCCAATCGAAGGGCGCGACGATAATGCCCGCCAGCACCATCGCCCCCGTCAGGAGGACGACGACCAGCTTGTTTTCCAGGCAAAAACGGATGAGTCGGGAAGTCATGGAAGGAATAGGAAAGATGTCAGGCAGGAAGCCCTGCCTCTACGGTTCAAAAACGGACGCTTGCTGGCTCTACTCGATCTTCGCTTTCACTTCGCCGCATTTGAGCATCATCGCCCCGAAGTAAGGATTGCGCAATTGGTCGCTGGCTTGCAGCCAGTCTGCCCCATGATCGCCATACACCATCGGGCAATGCATCACGTAAAGCGTCTCCCCAGCGGCCTCGGGCTGTGCCTGCAACGCCGTAATGAGCGCGGCAGAGAGCGTATCGAAATGCGGCTTGCGCAGCGCATCGAGCGATTCTGCGCCCAGCATCGCATGCACGAGATCCGCTGGGGCGCCCGTATGCCCGGTTACTTGCATCAGAGAGCGTAAAGACGCCTGTGCAGCCTTGAGGTCGTCGTTGGCCAATGCCTGTTGCAGCTTCAGGTAACCCGGCAGGAGCTGCTGGGCGGAGGCGGCATCGAGGCTCAGCCCTGCCGCATCATGGGTGTGGGGGCGGGTGGGCTGAGCAGCTTGCCCGTGATTATGCCCCGGAGCAGGCGCATCGCCCTTGGGATTCATCATGCTCGGCTTGGCCTGAATCTGCAGGGCACTGTCGATCTTGAACGCGCCTTGCGTGACCACCTGGTCGCCTTCCTGAAGGCCCTCGTTCACAATGAAGTCGTTGCCAGCCTTGGGCCCCAGGACGATCTCGCGACCCTCAAACGTGGGACGCTCCGTATCCGGCAGGCGCACGTAAACGACGGCTCGGGTGCCCGTCTGCAGTACGGCTGAGCTCGGCACCACCAGCGGCGCCTCGCGGTCGCCCGTATCGACAAAGCCCAAAGACTCCGCTGGCACGAGGTCCATCCCGCAAATGTCGCACTGGCCGGGGCCATCCTTGACGATCTCGGGGTGCATGGGGCTGATCCATTTGCCCGCCAGATCAGGCGAAAAGGCACGCCCATCCGCCGCCAGTCTGGCCTCCACCACGCCACGGGCAAACATGCCCGGCTTCAGGCGACCATCCTCGTTCGGCACGTTCACGCGCACCGGGACGGTTCGGGTCTTGCGATCCAGCACCGGCTCGATGAAGGAAATCGTGCCCGTAAAAGTCTCACCCGGGTAGGCCTGCACGGTGAATTGGACCTCCTGGCCATAGCGCAAGGCGGGCAGATCCGATTCGTAGGCGTTCAACTGAAGCCACAAGTGCCCCAGGTCTACGATGGTGAAAAGCGACTGCCCCGTCTGCACGTAGCTCCCCTCGTTGACGTTGCGGGAGCCGACGACACCGGAAATCGGCGCGCGCAGCTCTATATGGTCCGAGGCCTCGCCGTCGGCCAGGATGGCGTCGATCTGCTCCGGCAGCAGGTCCCAGAGGCGCAGCTTCTCCCGCGAGGCCCGAGCCAGTGGACCTTGCGGATCGACCCGCGATGCAGTCAAAAGCTCGCGTTGGGCTGTGAGCAATTCCGGGCTATAGACTTCGGCCAAGTGCTCGCCTTTGGCCACCTCTACGCCGGTATAATTCACGTAAAGCCGTTCGATGCGGGCCGGGAAACGTGCGGTCAGCGAGCGGACTTGCGTTTCGTCGTATTCAAGCGTGCCGACCAGGCGGACCTTCGCGGTAGGGAAACGGCGCTCGACGGGCTGGGTCTGCACTTCGGCCAGGCCCAACGCGCTCTCGCTCATCTGCATGGCTCGCGGGCCAGCTTCATGCTCCGAGTCTTCGACCAAGGGGATCAAGTCCATGCCACAAATCGGGCAGTCGCCGGGCTCCGGTTGGCGAATTTGCGGGTGCATCGAGCACGTCCAGATCTTCGCTCCGGCAGCGTCTTCCGAGTGGCCGGCAGGGGCATGGGAATGGCCGGCATCCGGCGCGAGTGCGCGCCCGAGCAGCAGCCCTAAAGCCAGCAGTGCAGCTGCACCGCCGATGACAAACAAACGGTTAATTTTCACGATTCAAAGTAGGTTGGAAAGTTTGGGCAAGGGGTTGGTTGGTGAGCGTCTGCAACACCACACGCTGCTGCGCGGCATCAGCGGCGGCCCGCCAATAGAGTAGTTGAAGCTCCAGTTTCGAGCGTTCGCTGTCGATCAGCTCCAGCAGCGTTGCACGCCCGACCTCATAGCTTGTCCGGCTGATTTCGGCAGCTTGGCCGGCCAAAGGCAGCAGCGTATCGCGGTAAAGCGTCAGGCGCCGGTCCGCATCGCGATAGCGGGCAAGGGCAGCGGCAAGCTCAGCCTTCAGGCCGTTCTCACGGTCCCGCAATTCCGCCTCGGCTGCGCGTTGCTGCTGGTGAGCCTCATCGCGCTGGCCATCGTATTTCCCCCGCCAGACCGGGAGGTTGACGGATACCATCACCCCCCACGCGTCTTTGCCTGGATCGGAGCCGGCCATCGGCATCCCCGGATCGCCGATCTGGATGTAATTGAGACCCAAAGTGATGTCGGGAAAGTTCTCCAGGCGGGCGATCTCGCGCCGAGCTTCTGCGCTCTCTACCCTCCGGGCGAGCATCTGCAGCTCCGGGTGATTGGCTTCCAGCGCCAGTTGCAGCGACGGGCCGTCGAGGGCTTCCGTAGCCGGAGCGCTCCACTCGGGCCAGATCAGCGGCTCCCCTGGCTCCATCCCCAGCAGTTCGCGCAGTTGGGCCGACTGAGCGGCGCGCTGTTGCTCCAGAGTCTGCAGGCGATCATTGAGCTTCCCCAGCTCGACTTGCAGGCGCAGCACCGGGTTCAGATCGCCTCCGCCCCGCACGCGCTCCTCCACCATCGGCAGCAACTGGTCCAGCAGGTCCACATTCGAACGGGTCAGCTCCAACGCCTTGGCGGTGTAGGCATACTCGTAGAAGCCCATCGCCACCCGCCGAGCAAGGGCAAGCTGCTGATTCTGATAGGCATACCACAGGGCTTCGGCCTCGGCGCTGGCGGCGTTGCCACGAGCATCCAGTTTGCCAAACCACGGCAGGCGCTGGTTGAGCATGATCGCGTTTTCCTGAGGCCCATTGCGTGTCTCGACGCTTTCGACAAAGTGCGTCACCTGCAGCATGGGGTCGGGTAGGGACCGGGCCTGCGGGATACGCGCCTGTGCCGCTTCGTAGCGGGCGGAGAACGCCTCCAACCCGGGATTGTCGCGTTGGGCCGTCTCCAGGTAATTCAGCAACGTGCGCGGGGCCTCCGCACCATTCAGCAGCGGCAGAAACGCGAGGGGCCAGAGCCCGCGAATGAAAGTGCTCCAATTCATCGGTCGATACTGTTGAAACGTAGCTCGGGCACGAAACCCTCAGCTTTTTTGACGCAAGGCGCTCAATTTCTCCCGCAAGATGTTGCGCGCCCGATAAATGCGGGTCTCTACCGACTTGCGCGTAGTCTCCATCACCTCTGCACACGCGTCGTAGGAGTGCCCCTCCAGAGCACAAAAGACGAAGGGGAAACGCAGCTGGTGCGGCAGCTCGGCCACGGCCGCATCAATCGCGGCCAACTGCTCCCGTGCCACCGTTTCGGCATGGGCATCGCGCCCGGAATCAGCCGGTGCGACTTCGTCCGCCTCCAAGGGCTCGTGAAACCACCAACGCTTGCGCCTCCGCAGCCGATCGCGGCAAAGGTTGGCCGCGATGGAAAAGATCCAGGTGCGCACCGCCGCCTTGGGTCGGTAACGGGCGGCGTTAAAAAACACCTTTACGAAGGTCTCCTCCGCCACTTCAGCCGCATCCTGCTCGCTGCCAAGGTAGCGCCAGGCCAGACGGAAAACCGGCTCCTGATGGCGCGCAATCAACTCCCGCAACGCAGCCTCATCGGCCTGTTGCAGTCGCTGCAGCACTGCTTGATCGGCATCTTCCATGCAAGGCCGTGCTTTTACTCGGGCTGGCTCAAGGCCTCCACCGCCAGTTCGCGCAAGCGGGCCTGCTTTTCCGGCGGCAAGACGCTCAGCATCTCGTAATAGTGCTGAATCGCGAGCTCCTGCAGCCGCCCATGCACTTCATGGATGCGATGCACCTGGGCGGTAACTTCGGGCGTGTAGCTGTCGTTGTCGTGCAGCAGTTGCGCCAGCGTAGCGATGCGCCGGTTGAACTCGGCCTCCAGCTCGGTCCGCTCTTGGCGGTAATCGGCCTCGAAAGCGTCGATCCGTGCAGCTTCGTCTGCGCTCAAGCCCAGCTCCTGATGCAGCCAGGCATGTCCATGGTGCGGCTCGTCGTGCTGCCAAGGCGTATGCTTGGGGCCAAACCACGAGACCGTCAACAGCGAGACGCCCGCACAGACGGCCACCAGCAGCAGCGCGGCGACCATCAACCGAACAGCGCCCACACGAGATGTGTCGGAATCGTTCATGGCTTGGTCGGAGCGTCGAGGTGGACGATGTGAGTCTGTGTCAGTGCATCGAAGCCAAAGGCACGGCTCAGCTCCGCCTGCCGGTCGGCCTGCGAAGAGACGGAAAACAGCGTCACCGCTGTGCTTACGCCGATGCCCAGCGCGAAGGCTCCCAGTGCGTAGGCAGGCCGGCTCGTCAACCCGGAGAGCCACGCCCACCAGTCGGCCCGTTGTTCAGATTGCTCCAGCCGCACGCGCCGTAGCACGTTGGCCTCGAGCTGGGCGGGGCAGGGGGGCACGGGCCTGCTCCGCAACCGCTCCACCGACTGTTCGAATTCGTCTTGCATGGTAATACTCTAAACGCAGCCAAAGAAGAAAACCCTCAACGAATGAAAAAACTCTCCCTCCAAATGCGAGCGTCCACTCTGCGCTCTTTGAGTAACTACGACGGCCAGAAAGACGATCTCAAACAATCCAGTCCTGCTCCGGGTAAGCAGCAGGGTTGAAAACTGGCCCGGCGATCATCCGAGCCAGTCCATTGGGCAGAAGTCTACAATGCTTCCGCAATCGCGCGGGTTTGCAGCTCGGTCAGTTCCTGGATGCCTTTTTGCGCGAGCTGGAGCAGTTGGGAAAGCTCCTCGGGGCCAAAGGTGGCTTCTTCGCCGCTGGCCTGAGTCTCCACGTAGCGCCCCTTGCCGGTCATGACGATGTTGGCGTCGACGCTCGCGTCCTTGTCCTCAATATAGCAGAGGTCGAGGATCGGGTGACCTTGCCAGACGCCCACGCTGATGGCGGCGACGGAATCGGTAAAGGGACTCTCAGCCAGCTTACCTGCGGCGATCGCACGCTGCACCGCAATCTGGCCCGCAATGTAGGCACCCGTAATCGAGGCTGTGCGGGTGCCGCCATCGGCCTGGAGCACGTCGCAATCGAACCATAGGGTGTAGCCGGGCAGCTTCGAGAGGTCGGTCACGGCCCGGAGGCTACGGCCAATCAGGCGCTGGATCTCGATCGTGCGACCATCGACCTTGCCCTTGGTGGCGTCACGGGGTTTGCGGCCCAGAGTCGAGTAGGGCAGCATCGAGTACTCTGCCGTCATCCAGCCTCCCGTCTGGCCCTCCGCCAACATCCAGCGCGGCACATCCTTTTCGAGCGAAGCAGCGCAGATCACCTGCGTATTGCCGAAGCGAATCAGGATCGAGCCCGCAGCCGCCGGAGCGATGTCGAGCTGGTAGGAGACGGGGCGCAGCTGGTCGGCTGAGCGTTGATCGGGGCGTGAAAGCACTTGCATGGTCGAAGATGCAAAACGGGCAGGGTGCGCTTGGCCAGCCTAGAGCGACAATAATAGCGCAAGCATGGCAATTAATCTCGCTCATATGCCTCCAGCTCTTTGATGTGAACACGGGTAAGCTGCGCGAAAACTTCGTTGTGGATCAACGGTCGAATACTGCCGCCTTCATACTGAAGCCCCGAGAGGCGAGTGGCCGCTGATCGATACGCCTGCCAATGACGCTCCGACTCCCGAAACTGCTCTCGCATCCTCGGCTCGATTTCTGCGCAAATACGTGCCCTCAAATCGCGTAGTCTTGAATCGAGGTAGTCCGCGACCGCCTTGGAAGCGAGATCCATATCGGTCTGAGTGTCTGCTTCGGCCAGCTCGTGCTCCAACTCCTGAATCCTTGGATCATCCAGAATGCCTGCCGAAAGCGAGAGGGATAAAAGCCCAATGGAAGAGCAAACAAGGATAAAAACAATTCGATTAGACATAATCCCTATTGTGCATGAATTGTAATCTAAGCATTCAAGGATGCTCCTTCTTGAAGAATTCTGCTTTCAAGGCCGAGCCGCCGCAGGTAAGTCGGCGACCCGTCTCCATTTCTATTATTCGGCAGCGCCCCAGCGCGGGCTGATGGGATAATAGATGAAGCCCGCCTTCCCGACCATCGAGCGTTCTGGCACGAAGCCCCAGAAGCGGCTGTCTAAGCTCTCGTCGGAGTTATCGCCAAGGACGAAGTAATTGCCTTCGGGGACGACGAATTCATCGCCGGGAAAACGCGAGGTACCACGAAAGCGCGGATTGTCGCCCCGCAGGTAGCCTTCGTATTCGCCTTCCTGCGCCGCATTGCGAGTAAAGGCATCGGCCCCATCCAGCGGTTGCCCGTTGCGGATGACTCCCGGTTCGCGGATTTCGAGCGTATCGCCCTCTACCCCGACCAAGCGCTTGATGTAGTATTTGCCGCGCTCGCCTTCGTCCATGCCCGGCACATTGGTCGTGTCGAAGACCACCGGATCGCCGACTTTGGGCTTCACAAAGTGATAACTGAAGCGGTCTACGAACAACTGGTCTCCGGTCAGAATGTCCCAGGACAAGACGGTTTCGCCCGCCTGCACGCGTGTGCCGGTGGCGTACGCGGCCTGGCCGTTGACCATGGTGCGCCGAGCTTGCCCCTGCACCATGAGGCCTTCCAGCAGCGGACGGTAATCGTATTCGGCCGGCACATCGAATTGCACCGGCTCTCCACCCACGAGCAGCGTAAAGCGCAGCTTTTGCGCCGGGATCACCAGCATGCTGCGGCCACTGACGGGCTGAGGCTGCTCCATCCAGACGACTTCCCCGCTCGCGGGTGCCTTCAGCTCGAAATGCTGCACGCCACGGCCAATCTTGCGCAAGAGCTTCCACGCGCCTGCCGGCTCTTCTGCCGGATCGTCGTAGAGCTGCGTCGTCATGCCGTGGTAGGTCGGATACATTGAATTGGTGGGGATCTTCATCGGCTGGAAGAAGAATTGCCGGATCCCGAGGCCGAGGATGGCCATCACCAGCAGCGTTTCAATCCAGTCGGCCCCACCGTGCTTGGGGTAATAGTAGCCGCCCGTGCGCTTGAGAATTGGCTCCACGCGGTCGATGGCTGCCGCGTAAGGAGCAATCTCACGCGGCTTGGCCTTCAGCAGGCGCTTCAGCTCGGCACGCGCCTCGGTCAACTCGCGCAGGTCGTCTTCGGCCAGCAGATCGCGGCGGTAGTGGTAGACTTTGCTGGCGACTTCCAGCCAGTCCTTGGTGGCGCGGCGAGCCTGGCGGAGGTTCTTGAACGAGGCGGCAGTGGTCATCAGTTGCTGGTTTTGAGAATGTCGATGAAGGCTTCCTGCGGGATCGCGACCTTACCGATCTGCTTCATCCGCTTCTTACCTTCCTTCTGCTTCTCAAGCAATTTTTTCTTCCGGGTAATGTCACCGCCGTAACACTTGGCGGTCACGTCCTTGCGCAAGGCACCCACGGTCTCGCGAGCCACCACCTTGCCGCCAATCGCGGCCTGGATGGCGACCTTGAATAGCTGGCGAGGCAGGATGTCCTTCAGCTTTTCGCAGAGTTGGCGTCCCCTACCCTCGGCCTTGTCGCGGTGCACGATACTGGAAAAGGCGTCCACGATGTCGCCGTTGACCATGATATCGAGCTTCACGAGGTTGCCCTCCTGATAGTCGTCGAAATCATAGTCGAACGAGCCATAACCGCGGGTAATGCTCTTCAGGCGGTCGTTGAAATCGATCAGGATTTCGTTGAGCGGCATCATGGCCGACATCATCACGCGTTCGGCATCCAGCGACTCCGTATGGTGGATCATGGCGCGCTTTTCCATCAGCAGAGCCATCACGTCGCCCATGTGCGAGCTGGGGAAGTGGATCGTGGCCTTGATCATCGGCTCCAGGATCGACTCGATTTCACTCGGGTCGGGCAAGTAGGCCGGGTTTTGCACCTCGATCTTCTCGCCGTCGCTTTTGATGACGTGGTAGACGACGCTCGGGTAAGTCGAAATGATGTCGAGGTCGTATTCGCGGCGGATCCGCTCGACCACGATCTCCATGTGCAGGAGGCCGAGGAAGCCGCAGCGGAAGCCGAAACCGAGTGCCACGGAGCTTTCCGGCGCAAAGGTGAAGGCGGCGTCGTTGAGGCGCAGCTTGGCCACGCTGCTCTTCAGCTTTTCGTAATCGCTGGTGTCGATCGGGTAGATACCGGCATACACCATCGGGCGCACTTCCTGATAGCCCGGCAACATCTTCTGGGCCGGGTTGTCGACGTGCGTAATCGTATCGCCGATCTTGATGTCGGCAACTTCCTTGATGCTCGTCACCAAATAGCCCACACAGCCGTCGAAGAGCTCATCCTGGGGCTTTTGACGGGGAGAGAAGATGCCGACTTCCTTGATTTCCGTCTTCGTCCCGTCGCTCATCATCATGACTTGGTCGCCCCGCTTGATGCGGCCCGAGAAGACGCGCACAAAGCAGATCACGCCCTTGTAGGCGTCGTAAACGCAGTCAAAGATGAGGATGCGGGTTTGCCCGTAATCGGCCCAGCGAGGCTGCGGGATGCGCGCCACGACGGCTTCGAGAATCTCGGGGATGCCCTTCCCTACCTTGGCGCTGGCGAGGATCGCGTCCTCGGCCGGCAACGCGAGGATGTCCTCGAGCTGGCTCTGGATCTTGGGCACGTCGGCGCTCGGGAGGTCCACCTTGTTGATCACGGGGATGATCTCCATGCTGAGGCCCATCGCGAGATTCGCGTTGGCCACCGTCTGTGCCTCGATGCCTTGGGCGGCGTCGACGAGCAGCAGCGCACCTTCGCACGCGGCCAGGCTGCGCGAGACTTCATAGGAGAAGTCTACGTGCCCGGGCGTGTCGATCAGGTTGAAGATGTAGTCTTCACCACTCGGGCTGACGTATTTGAGCGTCACCGGGTGGCTCTTGATTGTGATCCCCCGCTCGCGCTCCAAGTCCATGGCGTCGAGCAGTTGGGCCTTCATCTCCCGCAGTTCGACGGTCTGGGTCGCCTCCAGCAGGCGATCACTCAGGGTCGTCTTGCCGTGGTCGATGTGGGCAATGATACAAAAATTACGGATGCGGGAAAGCTGACTCATGGAAGGGTGCTAGGCCGAAAGGTCGGCAAACTCACTGATGCTTTTAACTTTCAGCTCGCGGTCAATACGCTTCGCATGCCCAGCGAGAACTCCACCCGGTCCGCACTCGAAATATTCCTGAATCCCGAGGGCGGCAGCCGAACGGACGTTGTCGTCCCAGCGCACGCTGGAGACCACTTGGGCCACCAGCGCATCCTTGATGGCCTGCGGATCTTCGAGCGCGCCGCCGGTCACATTGGAAAACACGGCGATACGCGGCGTGGCGAACGGAATGTCGGTCAAAAATTCGGCGAAAGCCTGGCGCGCGGGCTCCATCAGGCGGCTGTGATAGGCGCCGGCCACCTTGAGCGGCATCACGCGCTTGAACTTGCCCATCTCCTTGGCGCCTTCGACCGCCGCGGCGATCTTGTCTTTTTCGCCAGAGATGACGATCTGCCCGGGGCAGTTGTAGTTGGCGACGTCCACATCGAACTTGGCGCACAGCTCGGCCACGTCTTCACGCTCGCCACCGAGCACCGCCGCCATCGTGCCGCCATTTTGCTCGCAGGCCATCTGCATCAGTTCACCGCGCTTGGCCACCACTTTCAGGCCGGTCGCAAAGTCATACACCTGCGCCGCAGCAAGGGCCGTCAACTCACCCAGGCTCAACCCCATGGCCGCCTTCAGGCCCTCGAGCTTGCCGGCGTCCTGCAATAGCGCGTAGGCAACATAACCGTGCACATACAGCGCGGGCTGGCAGACGCGGGTCAGCGTCAACTGATCGTCTGGCCCGTCAAAAGAAACGTCCCGAATGCTCCAGCCCAGGATGCGGTCTGCCTCATCGTAGAGAGCGCGCGCAATGGGCGAATTCTCGTAAAAGCTGCGACCCATTCCGACCGTCTGGGCGCCTTGACCTGAAAATAACAAACCGATCGACATAAGCGGTCTACTAAACTGGCCTTCACCCGAAAGATCAATCGGTAAATTCCGGGCGTGAGTTCTTGAGCAGATGAGCGAATCCGCATCCTTTACCCTCCCGAACGCCAACGACTCTGAGCGCCTGCGTGCTGTGGTCTGGACCCTGTGCTAAATCTGCGTTACGACTTGCTCCCATGTCAGCCGATATCATGAAGACGGCCCGCGAGCTCCAGGCGATGGCACAAACGGGGCTTCACTTCGCCCACGATCCCTACGACCGTGCCCGCTACGAGCGCTTGCGCGAAATTGCGGCAGGGCTGATGGCAAAAGTCTCGAATCAAACAATAACCACGATCCTGCGGTGGCAGGAGGCGGAGTTTGGCTATGCCACGCCCAAGGTCGATACCCGCGCCTTTATCGTGCAGGACGGGCGCATTCTGCTGATCCGGGAAGATGCGGACGAGGGGCGTTGGACCTTGCCCGGCGGCTGGGCCGATGTAAACGACACGCCGAGCGAGGCCGTTTGCCGTGAGGTGTGGGAGGAAACGGGCTATACCTGCCGCACGACTCGACTGCTCGCCTTGTGGGATCGGGAGAAGCACGGCCACACACCGTCATTCCCCTTCCATGTCTACAAGCTGTTCTTCCACTGCGAGATCACCGGTGGCGAAGCCCGCCCTACGGCAGAATCCTCCGAGCAAGCCTGGTTCGCGCCGGATGCCTTGCCCGATCTATCGGTCACGCGCGTGCAGGCGACGCAACTGCGGCGCCTCTTCGAAAAGGTGACCGGTCGCGACACCACGACGGACTTCGACTAAAAAACCGCCGAAGCGTCACGCGACAGCTTCGGCGGTTTCCTAACAACCTAGAATAACCCCAAACCTAAAGATCGGCTAGTTCCGCCAATGCCATTCGCTGGCCAGGTGGTTGAACCGTTGACGGGTGCGCGGAAAGGTTTCCACGAGCGCGTCGAGGATGTCGCGCATCTCGTATTCCTTGGCCAGGCGGTGGTCGCGAGCCTGACGATACGCGGTCTGCCCCATGCTCTCGTAAAACTCGAGCCCGGGCGCGCCTTGGCGCTCCTCGCGTTGACTTAGAAATTCGCGGTAGAACCCCGTCAGCAGCAGGTAATGATTGCCAGCGGAGATGCTGAGGAAAAACCGTTGCGACATCGGAGCCTTTTCCATTTCCCGCCAGTAGTCGACCGCGTAGAGCATCGGCCCGGCACGGTGCTGGAAGGGAAAGAGCCAGTTCTCCTGATGGGCGGCATCGGCCAGCATCCCGGCCAGATAGTCCGCCACTTCGCGGTCTTTCAGGCCTGCTTCCTTTAGCTCGTGGCGTACGAGCAGGTAAAAGAAGAGGCGGGTGGTGATCTTGACGGCTTCACCCTGTTCGCGCAGAGCCTGGATCAACTGCGGCGAGTCCATGATCGCATCGAGCATCTCCGGATCATAGAGCAGTTTTTCCAAGGTCATCCGGGCGGAAGCGTCCGGCGCCAAGGTATCGAGGAGGAAGGCGGCGTCACCAGGTGCCAAGTAGTGACGTGCCCGTGGCCACATCACAGTCGCGTTCATCATCTACCCTTTGAGCATGGGGGGTGCCATCCAGAGGCAAGAGCGCCTCATAGGGGGCATAACCCGTTATGATGCTTAATATCGGCAGCAGAATGTATATTTGAAGGCACACTTGGCCGTGCCCACGAAAAAGCCGCTACCCACGTTGAGTAGCGGCTGATCAAATTTAAGCAGGCGGGGGCTGTCGGGTTCTTACGCCGGGAAATCGCGCTCGGGCTCCACCTCGGCATCGTAATCGACACCCTTGAGGCCGAAACCGAAGAGGCGCAGGAAGTTCTCCTGATAGCCGGCAAAATCGGTGTGCGTGTCGATCGTCTCGGTCGTGACGTGGGGCCAGATCTCGCGGACGGCCTGTTGCACTTCCTCGCGCATTTCCCAGTCGTCCATCCGCACGCGGCCTTCGTCGTCGAAGTCGAGCGCGGCGCCGTTGTAGGCCTGGGTGCGGAAAAGACGGTCGATCTGCTCGATTGTGTCTTCGTGCGTGCCCTTTTCCTTCATCACCTTGAAGAGGATAGAGACGTAGAGCGGCACCACCGGGATGGCGCTGCTGGCCTGAGTCACCACCGCCTTGTTGACGGAGATGAACGCACGACCGCGGTTGACTTTCAGTTGCGCATCGATGCGCTGGGCCGTATCGCGCAGGTGCTGCTTGGCCGCGCCAATCGTGCCCTCGTGGTAGACGGGCCAGGTGACTTCGGGCCCGATATAGTCGTAGGCGATGCTGGTGCAGCCATCGGCCAGGACGCCGGCGGCTTCGAGCTGCTGCATCCAGCGTTCCCAGTCTTCGCCGCCCATCACCTTGACGGTGCCCTCGATTTCTTCTTCGGTCGCGGGCTCGATCGTCACCGGCTGGATCTGCTTCTTGTCCGTATCGAGGTTGTTGGCGGTAAAGGGCTTGCCAATGGGCTTGAGCGTGCTGCGGTAAGTCTCGCCCGTCACAGGGTCGGTCCGGCGCGGGGCGGCAAGGCTGTAGATCACGAGGTCGACCTGGCCGAGGTCGGCCTTGATCGTCTCAATCACCTGCTGCTTCACCTCATCGGAGAAGGCGTCGCCATTGATGGACTTGGCGTAAAGGCCCTCCTTCTTCGCTTCTTCCTCGAAGGCCACCGAATTGTACCAACCGGCGGACGCGGGCTTGCCGTTGCCGGCCGGCCGCTCGAAGAACACGCCAAGGGTGGCGGCGTCGCTGCCAAAGGCCGAGACGATACGGGTAGAGAGGCCATAGCCGGTCGAGGCACCGAGAACGAGGACCTTCTTCGGGCCATCCTTGATCGGCCCATTACCGCGAACGACCGCGATCTGATCCCTTACGTGTTGAGCGCAGCCCTCGGGGTGCGCCGTGATGCAGACAAAGCCACGAATTCTCGGTTTAATGATCATGTTGTGGGGAAATTGGTTGCGATTCTCCTAGTTGGGTGCGGAGCGTAGGCTCTCGACGTGCCGGGGCAAAGCAAAAATCGCTTGCGCCTCGCCGCCAGGCCCTAATTCTGCCCGCATGGGCATCGCCGCAATATTCGACTGGGACGGTACATTGGTGGACTCGTCCGCCGCGCACAAGTGGGCTTGGGAAACGCTGGCCGCCGACGAGGGCCTCGCACTGCCCGAGAATCACTTCGTCAAAGGCTTCGGCTACACCAACCCCAAGATCATCCGCGAGATCTACGTCTGGTCTCAGGACGAGGCCGAGATCTCCCGCCTCGGCGACCGCAAGGAAGAGCTCTACCGCGCGCGTCTGGGCACCATGACGCTGCGCCCCCTGCCGGGAGTGCTGCCCTTCCTCGAAGCCTTACGCGCAGCCGGGGTGCCCTGCGCCATCGGCACCTCCACCCCTCGCGAGAATATCAATGTGGCGGCGGCGACCGCTGGCCTCGACGGCTTTTTTGCTGCCAGCACCTGCGGCGACGAAGTGAAAAACGGCAAACCCGACCCGGAGGTATTTTTGACCTGCGCGGAAAAGCTGGGCGTGCCACCGGAGCGTTGTGCGGTGTTTGAAGACGCTCCGCACGGCCTGCAGGCGGCCAAAAATGCGCAAATGCTGGCCATCGGCATCACCACGACGCACCCGGCACAAGACCTGCCGCAGGCGGATCTGGTCATCGACTCCTTTGCCGACCTCACCGTCTCCCGCCTGCTCGAACTTCTCCAGCGCTAAGAAAGAACCACATGAGCCCAGCCGACTCCCCCGCCCCCAAGCCCCGCAATCAGCACCTGCTCACCTACGCCATTCTCTGCGCCATGATCCTCGGGATTCTGGTCGGGCTGCTGATCAATATCTTTGCGGGGGATGTCGAATGGATCTCCACCTACCTATCGCAAGGCGCCTTCCAGGTCGTCGGTGGAATGTTCATGCGGCTGCTGAAGATGCTGGTGGTGCCGCTGGTCTTCGTCTCGATCGTTTGCGGGATCATCGCCCTGCAAGACATCCGCAAACTGGGCCGCATGAGCCTCAAGGCCCTCGCGCTTTATATTGCGACGACGGCTATCGCGATCAGCCTCGCCCTGGCGGTCGCCTCCGTGGTCAAGCCCGGCTCCAGCGTGCCCGACGATCCCAATGCCGTTTACGAAGGCCACGCCAGCAAGCCGCTCGCCCAGGTGTTGACGGAAATCGTGCCGGACAACCCCGTGCAGGCCATGGCCACGGCCGAGATGCTGCAGGTGATCGTCTTTTCGGTCTTCGTCGCGGTGGCCATTGTGCAGGTCGGCGAGCGCGCGGCACCGGTCAAAGCCTTCTTTGAGTCGCTCAACGACGTAGTGATGCGGATGGTCTGGATCGTGATGATCTTCGCCCCCCTCGGGGTCTTCGGCCTCGTCGCAAAGACTTTTGCGACCATGGGGCTGGAAGGAATCGTGCCCCTGGCGAAGTATTTCTTTACCGTCCTGGGCGTGTTGCTGATCCATGCAGCGGTCACATATTCCGGGCTGCTCGTCCTGCTCGGGCGGCTCAACCCCCTGCCCTTTTTTGCCAAAATGTGGCGCGTGCAGCTCAACGCCTTTGCGACGGCCAGCAGCGGCGCAACGATCCCGCTGACGCTCGAAACCAGTGAGCACCGCCTGGGCGTCAAAAACAGCGTGGCCGCCTTCACGGTTCCGCTCGGCGCCACGATCAATATGGACGGCACCGCCATCATGCAGGGCGTCGCCACCGTCTTTGTCGCCAACTACGTCGGCGTCGACCTGACGCTGATCCAGTGCGTGATCGTGGTGCTTATGGCCACAATGGCCTCCATTGGCACGGCCGCGATTCCATCGGTGGGCCTCGTCACGCTCGGCGCGGTGTTGACCCAAGTGGGCCTGCCACTGGAGCCGATCGCCTTCATCGTGGGCGTCGACCGGCTGCTCGACATGACGCGGACAGCCGTAAACGTGACGGGCGATGCGACCGTCACGTGTATCGTGGCGAAGGGAGAAGGCGACCTCGACGAGGCCCTTTTCCGCAAGATGGATGCCTAGGCCGAGACCTTACTCGACCGTGCTGACGGTGATCTTTGCGGTATCCTTTACCCGGCGGGTGGCGTCCATCACCTGGATCATCCGGCCGGCCTGAGAGCCGCGCTGCACCTGCAGGATCACGGGCACATCGGCCTGGGAGAGCGCCTCCTGCACGATGTCTTCCACCCCGCGCAGCGTCACTTCGTCCTGTTCGTGGACGATGGTACCGTTCTTGGTGATGCGGAAGATGACCGGCTTGCTATCATTCGGGTCGGTCGGCTGCGAACTAGGGGTCGGCTTGTCGATCGGCACCCCCTTTTCATCGACGAACACAGTCGTGACGATGAAGAAGATCAGGAGGATGAACACCATATCGATCATCGGGGAGATGTTGATGTCGGTGTTGTCGTCGGTGCGGGGGACGTGTCTTTTACGGCTCATGCAGGAGTGGGGTTCGTTTCCTGACTCTTTAAGCTGGGAGCTACATCCTCAAGCCGAGCGCGCCACCGGCGGGCATAAAGAAGCCAGCCCTACATTACCGTAGAAGGCTGGCTTAACAGGTGAAAATGCTGTCGCGAAAACTATTCCACCGTACTGACAGTGATCTTCACGGTATCCTTCACCCGGCGAGCGGCGTCCATCACCTGGATCATCCGGCCAGCCTGCGCGCCGCGCTGCACCTGCAGGATCACGGGCACATCGTTTTGGGAAAGGGCTTCCTTCACGACTTCCTCAGCCCGATTGAGCGTCACCTCATTATCATGGTACATCACGTTACCATTGCGGGTGATGCGGAAAATGACGGGCTCGCTGTCGTTCTGCTGCGCCTGATCCGGCGAGGGGGTAGGCTTGTCGATCGGCACCCCGCGTTCATCGACGAATACAGTGGTGACAATGAAGAAAATCAGGAGGATGAACACCATATCAATCATCGGGGAGATGTTGATATCCGTATTGTCATCGCCTTTGTTAATGTGTCGCTTTCGGCTCATGAAAAGGAGTAGGTTCTCTACTATAGTGCTTCAGGGCCGCTATTTCCGCAAGAACTTTTCCTTGCAGCCCGGCCCGCGATTCTGAGTTTGATATCCCTTCATGCGCTTCGTTCCCGCCAAGCCCTCCCTTTACGGTGAGACCCTCGAAAGCCTGCAGGCTGCCTTGCAGGACGCCGGCTTCCAATCTTTCCGCGCCAAGCAGATCACCGACTGGCTCTACAAGAAGCGGGTGGAAAAGGTCGACGACATGACCAATCTGCCCCAAAACCTGCGCCAGTGGCTGGGCGAGCGTTACGTCATCTCCCCCTCCAAGCAGGTGCTGGTGAAGCAGGCCAGCGACATTACCGAAAAGCTGCTGCTGGAGCAGGAAGACGGCCGCCTGATCGAGACGGTCTTGATCCGCTACCCGATGGAAGGCGTGGGCCAGGACGCCAGCCGCAAGACGATCTGCGTCTCCAGCCAGGTCGGCTGCGCCTATGGGTGCCGCTTCTGCGCCTCCGGCCTAGCCGGCTGGAAGCGCAACCTGACTCAGGGTGAGATCGTCGGCCAATTTCTCCACGTCTCCCGCCTGGAGGCCGAGCGCTTTGGCGAAAAGCCCGGCGCAGCCACCCCCATCGACAACATTGTCTTCATGGGCATGGGAGAGCCGCTGGCCAACTACGACGCCGTCGTCGGCACCATCCGCCTGCTCAATGCCGACTGGGGCCTCGGCTTCGGTGCCCGCCGCATCACCATCTCCACCAGCGGCCTCGCCCCGCAGATCCGCCAGCTCGCGGACGAGCCGATCCAGTTCCGCCTCGCGCTGAGCCTGCACGGAGCCACCAACGACGTGCGCCAGCAGATCATGCCCGTCAACCGCAAGTATCCGCTCGAAGAGCTGCTGCCGGCGGTCGAGTATTTTGCCGAAAAGCACGGGCGCATGCTCACGCTCGAATACATCCTGATCGACCAGATCAACGATACCTTCGAGCAGGCACACGCGCTCAGTCGCATCGCCCGCGACCTGCACGCCCACGTCAATCTCATCCCTTACAACAAGGTCGAGGGTCTGCCGTGGAAGCGCCCCAACATCCGCCGCCAGATCGCCTTCGGCCAAGTCCTGAAGGACAACGACGTTTCCTTTACCATCCGTAAGGAAAAGGGCCACGATATCGAAGCAGCCTGCGGCCAACTCCGCCTCCAGACCGAGCGCGAACGCGGCACGCTGGAAATGGCGGAAGCGTAAAACAGTATTTATTAAACAGGAGTAAAAAGAGTCAGGATATAATTGAAGATGGAGGGGCTTTCGCGCGCACTCTCTCAGTGGATTCAGAACTCCTTTTTACTCTTTATAACTCCTGTTCCCATAGACCGTTTACTGGAAAAAGCTTTACACAGGGATTCATCAAGGCATCCTGATGGGAAGATATGAATCGTGGACGTGCAATCTCAGATATTCTCGCGGCGAAAGACCATCCGCTGCTTTCCGTTGAGTTCTTCCCGCCGAAGGACGATGCCGGAGGCGAGCTGATCGTCCAGACCGCGCTCGAAATCCAGCAACAGGTGCAGCCCGATTTCGTCTCCATCACCTATGGCGCCGGCGGCACGACGCAAGAGCGCACCTACCGCTATGCCCGCATCCTGCGCGACCAGTATGGCTTTGAGGTGATGCCCCACTTTACGTGCGTCGGTAACTCCAAGGCCGAAGTCGTGGAGCTGGTGGGCGAATATTGGAAAGATGGCTTTGTAAACCTCATGGCCCTGCGCGGCGACCCGCCCAAGGGCGAGACCGACTTTACCCCCCACCCCGACGGCTGCCACTACGCCAGTGAGCTGGTTGAGCTGCTGAAGGGGCACTACCCAGAGCTCTGCATGGGCGTAGCCGCCTACCCGGAGGTGCACCCTCAAGCGGTGTCTGCCGAGGATGATCTGCGCCACCTCAAGTCAAAGATCGACAAGGGCGGCTCATTCGCGACCACCCAGCTCTTCTACGACAATCGTAATTACTTCTCGTTTGTCGAAAAGGCGCGGGCCATTGGCATCGACGCCCCGATCATCCCGGGCCTCATGCCGATCCGCTCCGGCAAGCAGGCCCGCCGCTTCTGCAACCACATCCCGGCGGAGCTCGACGCCATGCTCGAAAAAGCGGGCGACGACACCGAAGCGGTGCACCGCGTAGGCGTAGACTGGTGCTTCCGCCAGATCCAGGAGCTGCTCGAAGGCGGCGCGCCCGGCGTGCACCTCTACATCATGAACCGCAGCAACATGGTAGTCGAGCTAGCCCACCGCCTCCGTGAGGCCGGCCTCTGGCAACCGGCCATCAAGGCCTAAGCGGTCACCCTACTCTTCTCTGCATGGGCGGACCCGGTTTTTACCGGTCCGCCTTTTTTAGCGCCGCTCCCAAGAGCTGAAAGAACTGAAGCGGCTCGACTGCTGGCTGTCTTCAGGCGCTGGTTGCTGGTCGACAGGGGCGGGCGAAGACTGCGGCAGCGTTACGGGATTCGGCAGCGAAGCCGCCGCTTCGCGGACCGGCCAGGATACCAGATCCGTCGTCGCAGCAGCGCTATAGCCGACCGAAAAGGCCGTGCTCGCGACATTCTCCACCGTAGACTGCAGGTAGGGATTGGTCCCTCCTTGCGCGCTCGCGTCCAGGTAAGGGTTCACGACCTCTTCGTGTGTCCATGATACCGCACGAAGGGTTGGCGGCATGATGGCGTCAATCGCCTGACGGTGGTCCAACACGATGCCGTTCCCGGCCATGGGCGCTTCCGGAACATCCGGCCACGCCGGTATCCAGTCGCCGCCGGGCAGCGCATCCAAGTCGATCAAGTCCCACCCGCGCGGTTGCTGGGGCAGCGTGGGCCGCCGCTCTCCGCCAATCTCCATTGCCAAACGGTAAAAATCCTCGGCCGTCGTCTGTGCGTCAAAGGCATCCACCCGCGCTTCCTCGACAGGCTGCCCTTCAAACACTGCGATCCAGCGCTCAAGCTCGCCCTGTTCTTCCACCCCTTCCGCCTTGCGCTCGATCCTTACCGGCGGACCTTCGGCGGGGGCAAAACGGTCGTCCGGCACCAGTTTGCGCAATTCGTCCTGCAGGATCTTGAAACCGCGCGTGTTTGCCTCCGGCAATTCCACGGGGGCCACCGGCGGTGTCGCATTCTCCTGAGCCGACAGCCCTGCGGCAGCCAAAGGCAGAATCCAGAGCTTAAGACACAAGCCCACCGGTGGAGAGGAAGATCCCCTTGAGGTTCATCTCGAGCGCCTTCGGGTTCGGCGAGTAAGCCAGCGCAGTCTGCTTGGTAATCTTGCCCGCCTTCACCAGCCGAAAAAGGTCCTGATTGAAGGTGTGCGAGCCCAGCTCATGCGAAGCCTCAATCACAGCGTTGATCTTGTGCAGCTCGCCTTCGCCGATGATCGTCCGGGCGAGCCCCTCGACGATAAACACCTCTGTGATCGGCATACGACCGCCGTCGAGGGCCGGCACAAGCCGTTGGGTGACGGTCGAACGCAGCGCACTGGCAATCTGACGACGCAAGCCCATATGCTGCTCCGGCGGGTAAAACTCGAAGAGGCGCTGCACGCTCTGCTGGGCGCTGGAGCTGTGCAGCGTGCCAAACACATAGTGCCCCGTCTCGGCTGCGGAGAGCGCGACGTCGAAGGTCTCCGCATCCCGCATTTCGCCGATCAGGATGATGTCCGGGTCTTGCCGCAGCACCGCACGCATCGCCTGTGCAAAGTCGCGGGTGTCGATGCCGATCTCGCGCTGGTTGAACATGCTCTTGACGTCGGTGTAGGTAAACTCGATCGGGTCTTCCAGCGTGACGATGTGGGCATCTTCGTTGTGGTTGATCCAGTTGAGCATTGCCGCAAGCGTCGAGCTCTTGCCCGAACCCGTGGGGCCACAGACCAGCGTAATGCCGTCGTTGTACTGGCACAGCTTGACGAAGTCCTCCGGGTTGTGGTTCAGCTTCTCGAAGGTCGGCGGCTGGTCGTTGACGTAGCGAAACGCAATACTTGGCGTGCCCCGCTGATAAAAGGCATTCACGCGAAAACGAGCCACTCCCGGCAACACGTAGGCAAAGTCGATCTGGTGCTCGACCTTCCAGCGGTCGATAAATTCACCCGGGCAGGCCGCCTCGACAAAAGTCAGGATCTGCTCCTGGCGCAGGGCATCCATGTCGACCGGCTCCAGCGAGCCGTGGATCCGCAACACCGCTGGCTTGTCGGTCTTGATGTGAATATCGCTGGCGCCGTTTTCCACGGCCAGCTCCAGCAGATTTTGAAACAGCTCGATCTCGTCGGACATAACACTCGGGGCGGTGGCCGCAGCAAAAAGCATTGAATGACTAGCCAACCGCGCCTACGGTGGCAAACTTTAACTTTTAGCATAAGCTTCAACTTTATGGCACATCAGGTTACGCCCTTCGCGGGAGTTTACACCGCGATCATCACGCCCTTCAGGAACGGAAAGGTCGATTACCCGGAGCTGGAACGCCAGGTCAACCGGCAGATCGACGCTGGGGTGGATGGGATCGTCGCCGTCGGTACGACCGGCGAGTCCCCCACCCTCGACACGGCTGAGCACCTCGCCGTGATCGAAGCGATCGTCAAATACAGCAATGGGCGCGTATGCGTGCTGGCCGGCACGGGGGCAAACGCCACCAGCGAAGCGGTCTACCTCGTGAAGGAGGCCGACGCGCGCGGCGTGGACGCCCACCTGCAGGTGGCTCCCTATTACAACAAGCCGACCCAGGAAGGCCTTTTTCGCCACTTCAGCGCGATCTCCGAAGCGACGGAAAAGCCGATCATGCTCTATTCCATCCCGGGCCGTTGCGGCATCGAGATCGGGATCGAGACGGTGCGCCGCCTTTCGGAGAACACCGCCAACGTCACCTCCATCAAGGAAGCGGGCGGCGATGTCACCCGCGTCTCGGCCCTGCGCCAGGCTTGCGGCGAGCGGCTGACGATCCTCTGCGGCGATGACGGCCTCACCCTGCCCTTCATGGCCGAAGGCGCGACGGGCGTGGTCTCCGTCGCTTCCAACCTCCTGCCCGAAGTGCTGGTCGACATGGTCCGCAAGTTCCGCCAAGGCAACGTGGAAGGCGCGCGCAGCGTGGCCAGCCGCAACTACGCCCTGCTGACCGACCTCGTCTTCCTCGAAGGCAACCCGGTGACGATCAAGACCGCCATGTTCGAGGCCGGCTACCTCGCCGACCCCGAAATCCGCCTACCCTTGGTGCCGTTGAGCGAGGTCAACCTGCCCCGCCTGCGTGCCGCGCTGAAGGAAATCGGCCTCCAGACCCGCGCTTAAACACCATGAGCAAGCTTCCGGTATTGATTTACGGTAGTCGTGGCCGCATGGGCCGCGTGCTGACCGACGTGGCCTCCGCCTGCCAGGTGGAAGTCGTGGCGACCATCGACCAGGATGAAGGCGACCTCACGGAAGGCCTCTCGAAGGCTGCCGTCGCGATCGACTTCAGTTTCCATGCCGCCACCGTGCGACTGCTCGAAGCGGCGGTAAAGCTCGGCAAAGGCGTCGTCATCGGCACAACCGGCCACACGCCGGAAGAGCAGGCGCTGATCCGCCAGGCGGCGGAGAAAATCCCCGTCGTCTGGGCGGGTAACTACTCCATCGGCGTCAACCTGCTCTTTTACCTCACGCGCAAAGCCGCCGCTATTCTTGGTGACGACTATCAGCCGGAAATCCTGGAGCTGCACCACCGCCACAAGAAAGACGCGCCCTCCGGCACCGCCGCCAACTTGGTCGACCTCGTGCGCGAAGCCCGCGACTTGCCCGAATCGGCCGTCATCAATGGCCGCGAAGGGATCACCGGCGAGCGCCCGAACGACCAGATCGGCGTGCACGCGGTGCGCGGCGGCCAGATTATCGGCGAACACACGGTGTTCTTTATCGGCGAGCAGGACCGCATCGAGCTGACTCACCGCGCTCAGGACCGCGGCATCTTTGCCCGTGGCGCTCACCGCGCGGCCCGCTGGGTCAACGAACAGCCGGCCGGGCTCTACGATATGCGCGACGTGCTCGGGCTCAAGGACTAGGCACCCATGATCGTCCACCTCGAAGGGACTCTGGTTGAAGCCACCCCGCTCAGCGCCGTGCTCGATCTGCACGGCGTGGGCTATGGCCTCGCCATCCCCGTGACGACGGCAGAACGCCTGCCCGCCCTTGGGCAAAAGGTCCGCCTCTTCACGCACGTCGTCTACCGCGAAGACGCCCAGACCCTCTACGGCTTTGCCACGCCGGAAGAGCGCGAATGGTTCCGCCTGCTCAGCGAGCACGTCAGCGGCATCGGCCCCAAGATTGCGCTGAGCATCCTCAGCAAGCTCTCGATCCCGATGCTGCGCCAGGCCATCGCGCAGGAAGACGTAAAAACTCTCTCCCAGTGCCCCGGCATCGGTGCTAAAACGGCGGCGCGCCTCTGCGTAGAGCTGAAAGACAAGGTGGCCGGGCTGGCCAAAAACTCGACGCCCGCCGCCCCCAGCTCTCCTGCCGGCAGCACCGCCCCGGCCCCTTCACAATTTGGCGATGCGGTGGCCGCCCTCATCACGCTCGGCTACAAGCTCGACGCGGCAGACAAGGCCGTGCGCCAGGCCCAGCAAAAACTCGGTAGCGACGCCTCCACCGAGGCCCTGATCATGGCCGCGCTGCGCTAGGGGCCATCCCGCAAGGCAACTTACGCAGCCGCCCAGACATTTTTCGCTTGCCCCCCGCAGGGCAGGCGTGCTTTCCTTCTTGTTTTTCCTGCGGGCGATTAGCTCAGTTGGTAGAGCAGGAGACTTTTAATCTCTTGGTCCTGGGTTCGAGTCCCAGATCGCCCACCATTTCCTTATCCGACCGCTGTTTCATCAGAGTTTTACACAGGGCTCGCTTGAGATTTTTCTCAGGTGGTTATAGAAAGAGCATAAGTTATTACGTTACAGATTCTGGGCTATCAACCCCCTCAAATGGTTATTGCCCATCCTTCTTGCCCTCGTCAGGCTCCCCTCAACCCATTCATGTGATGAAAAAGGTCGTTATTATTGAAGATCAGACGGCAGTGCGCGAAATGATCGCGCAAATTGTGCGAACGGAACCCGGTTTTGAAGTAGTCGCTGAATGCGGAGATGGACAAACTGCGGTCGAGACCTGCATCGAACACAAACCGGATTTCGTGATCCTGGATGTGATGCTTCCGGGTCTCAATGGTGCAGAGGTCCTTCGCCGCTTCTCGCGTCAACTGCCGAAAACCCGCGTGCTCATCTTTTCCGGCTACCAGGACTCTGTGCTCCTGCGTGAATTGCTGGAAGCAGGTGCGCACGGCTTTATCGGCAAGAGCGCTCCGCTCACGGAGCTGCAGAAGGGTATCCAGGTCGTCGCCGGCGGCGGGAGCTACTTCAGCCCGGAAGTGGCCCAAATCCTTCGCGAAGCGATGACCAACCCGGCTGGCGTCGCCAACCCGGCCGTCAATCGCCTCACGACCCGCGAACGCGAGATCCTCCAGCTGATTGCCGAGAGCTACAGCACCAAGGAGATCGCGAACAAGCTGAAGATCAGCGTGAAGACGGCGGAAAACCACCGAACCAACCTGATGAAGAAGCTGGACCTGCACGACATCGCGAGCCTCACCCGCTTTGCGATCGAGTATGGCCTGATCGAACCGCCGGTCCGCCCCACGCTTCTCGGCTCCAACTAAAAGCCCTTTCCCTACGGCGATGCCCATCAATCTGATGCGCATCGCCTTTCTGTCTTGCTCTATCCAGCTGTTGCGCCAACCTAGCCCCAAAGCTGGTTGAGGTATTTATTTATGACTAGAGTGCATCGAATTTTCTTGGTTATCGGGCTGACTCTCGCAGCCGCTTTTGCTGGTTGCCGTCAAAACGTCGAACCGCCGGACCCTGGATTCACGCGCGTTAGCCCCTCGGCTGGGGCTGGCTCTTATACCCAGAATCAGGGCGACTTTGTCGGCAATGATTCCATCCTGTCGGCCGGCCAATACGACGACACCCTGCAGCCGCGCGGCGCGGGCGATTCTCTCGACAACCTCGAAGATGCCGAGGTCTACGGCTCGGTTTATTTCGACTTCGACAAGTCGTACATCCGCCCGGCCGACCAGCCCCTGCTGGAAGAAATGGCCTCCTACCTCGCCAACAATCCCAACCGCACCTTGGCGGTGGTTGGCCATTGCGACTGGCGCGGCACCACGGAATACAACATGGCGCTGGGCGACCGTCGCGCCAATGCGGTGAAGCAATACCTCCTGCAGCTCGGCGTGGATGGTGGCCGGATTCAGACTGTGTCCAAGGGTGACCTCGAAGCCGAGACCGACGCTCCCGACTCCCAAGCCGCACAGGATCGCCGTGGCGACCTGCTGCTGCTCGACTAGTAGCCAGAGAGCCGCCTCTCCAACCTTTTCCCTTGGCCGATGCCTAAACCGCATCGGCCTTTTTTGCGCCCGTATCTATCGACGCCCCCTGCCCTTCTCTCAAGTAGTACGCAAAAAAAACGCCGGCAGCACTTGGCTACCGGCGCGAAGGAAATGAATCGGATAGATCGCAGAGCGTTACGCCTGGCGGGCCGCGTTGACCAGCTCGACGAATGACTTGCCCTGGAGGGAAGCGCCACCGATCAGGCCGCCGTCGATATCGGGCTGGGCCAGGAGTTCGGGAGCATTGCCGGGCTTCATCGAGCCGCCGTAGAGGATGCGGATCTTGTTGCCGACGGTTTCGCCGAAGCGTTCGCCGAGCCAGCTGCGGATCGCGGCGTGGACTTCCTGCGCCATTTCGGGCGTAGCCGTCTTGCCGGTGCCGATCGCCCAGACGGGCTCGTAGGCTACCACGAGGTTTTCCGCCTGCTCGTTGGAAACGCCCTTGAGGCCGCCTTCGAGCTGGGTGCGGACGACTTCGAGCGTCTTCTCCGCTTCGCGCTCCGCCAACGTCTCACCCACGCAGAGGATGGGCTTGAGGGAGCTTTCGAAAGCCGCAATCACCTTCTCGTTGATGAAGGCATCGGTTTCGCCGAAATACTCACGACGCTCGCTGTGCCCGAGGATGACGAAGTTGCAGAACAGGCTGCGCAGCATCACGGGAGAAACTTCGCCCGTGTAAGCGCCTTCGGCCTTGGGATACATGTTTTGCGCGCCGAGCTGGATGTTGGAGCCTTCCAGCAGGCGGGCCGCCGTCTCCAGCGAGGTAAAGGGCGGGCAGATGCAGACGCCCACTTCGGTTTGTTGGCCGACAGCGAGGTGAATCTCCTTCACGAGGTCTTCAGCCTCGCTCGCAGTCTTATTCATCTTCCAGTTGCCGGCGATCAGGTATTTGCGCATGGCTTTTTTCATTTGGTGGGACAGCAAATCAGCGTTTGCGTGAGCTTTTGTAGCCTAAGGACGCTTTACTTTTGGTCAAGCGCGACGACCCCGGGCAGTTCTTTGCCTTCCAGGAACTCCAGGCTGGCGCCGCCACCCGTGCTCATGAAAGTCACTTTATCGCCGTAGCCACTCTTCTTGATGGCCTTGACGGAGTCGCCACCCCCGATGATGGAGATGTTTTCGGCCTCGGCCACCACCTTGGCGACGGCGAAGGTACCCTTGGCGGATTCCGGAATTTCGAAGATACCCATCGGGCCGTTCCAGAGCACCGTCTTGGCGTCCTTCACCGCACCGGCGTAGAGCTCGATCGTCTTGGGGCCGATGTCGACACCTTCCCAACCGTCTTCGATGTCGCCGTCGACCACCTTGGTGTTGCCCAGCGTGCCGCCCTTGAAGTCGAGCTTGTCGCACACGAGGTTGTCCACCGGCAGGAGGAATTCCACGCCCTTGGCCTTGGCCTTTTCGAGCGCGCTCTTGGCGGTCTCGACCTTATCCGGTTCGGCGAGGGAGTTGCCGACCTTGCCGCCTTGAGCGAGCTTGAAGGTGTAGGCCATCGCGCCGCCGATGAGGATCTTGTCAGCCTTTTCGAGCAGGGCGTCGATCACCATGATCTTGTCGCTGACCTTGGCACCGCCGAGGATCACGACAAAGGGGCGCTCCGGCCGGGCGGTCTTCTCGCCGAGGAACTTCAGCTCTTCCTGGATGAGGTAGCCGCAGACGCTCGGGCTGAGGTACTTCGTCACACCTTCGGTCGAGGCGTGGGCGCGGTGAGCCGTGCCAAACGCGTCGTTGACATAGATGTCGGCCACGGAGGCGAGTTGCTTGGCAAATTCCGGATCGTTGCCTTCTTCGCCCGCATAGAAGCGGACGTTTTCGAGCAGGACCACGTCGCCGTCCTTCATCGCCTTGACTTGGGCGGCCACGCCTTCGCCGATGCAGTCGTCCACGAAGGTGACGGGCGAGCCGAGCTTCTGGGCGAGGTCGTTGGCGATCGGGGCGAGGGTGAACTCCAGGTCCTTCTTGGCCTTCGGGCGGCCGAGATGGCTGCAAAGAATCACCTTGGCGCCATTTTCGCGCAGGTAGTTGATCGTGGGCAGAGCAGCCACGATGCGGGAGTCGTCGGTAATCGCACCGTTTTTCACCGGCACGTTGAAGTCGACGCGCACGAGCACGCGCTTACCTTTTACCTGAATGTCTTCGATGGTCTTGGTGGCCATGATATGTAAAACGTAAAGGGGTTGGAGAGGTTCGCTGACCCTCCTGAACTAAGCCGAGGAGCGGATCGAGGCAAAGAAAAAGCCGCCCACCTGTGCCCTGTTGAGCAAGCACCGGCGGGCGGCCGTAAAACAGTCCGTAGATCAGGCTGCTAAGCCGCGAGGCTTAGAGGCTGTTGACCTTCTTGAGCAGGTCGACGACGCGGTTGGAGTAGCCCCATTCGTTGTCGTACCACGAAACCAGCTTGAAGAAGGTGCTGTTGAGGCCGATGCCGCTGCCGGCGTCGAAGATCGAGGAGGTCTTGTCGTGGATGAAGTCGCTGCTGACGACTTGGTCTTCGGTGTAACCGAGGATGCCCTTGAGGGGGCCTTCGGCGGCTTCCTTCATCTTTTGGCAGATCTCTTCGTAGCTCGTTTCCTTTTCGGTCTTCACCGTCAGGTCGACGACGGACACCGTCGGGGTCGGCACGCGGAAGGCCATACCGGTCAGCTTGCCCTTTACGGCCGGGAGCACGAGGGCAACCGCCTTGGCGGCACCGGTGGTCGACGGGATGATGTTGATCGCAGCAGCGCGGCCGCCCTTCCAGTCCTTGGCGGAAGGACCATCATTGGTCTTCTGGGTGGCGGTGTAGCTGTGGACCGTCGTCATCAAGCCTTCGACGATACCGAAGTTCTCGAGCACCACCTTGGTGATGGGGGCGAGGCAGTTCGTCGTGCAGGAAGCGTTGGAGATGATGGTGTCGGCAGCGGTCAGCGACTCGTCGTTCACGCCCATCACCACGGTCTTCACCTTGTCGCCCTTACCAGGCGCGGAGATGATCACCTTCTTGGCGCCAGCCTTGATGTGGCCTTCGGCGTCCGTGTCCTTGGTCCAGAGACCGGTGGACTCGATCACCAGATCCACGCCGAGGTCCTTCCACGGCAGTTGATCGGGCTTGGCGCGCAGGGCGAGGCACTTGATCTTGTGGCCGTTGATGACGAGGGTGTCGTCTTCGGCGACGTCCGCAGAGGACTTTTCGCTGGAGACCGTGCCGTCGAAGCGACCCTGGATCGAGTCGTACTTCAGCAGGTAAGCCAGATTGTCAGCAGGCACGAGGTCGTTGATCGCAACGACATCGAAGGTGCTGCCAAGCAGACCTTGCTCCACCAGGGCGCGGAAGACCAAGCGGCCAATCCGGCCAAAACCGTTAATCGCGATTTTAGTAGCCATTGTATGAAATATCCTAGTTGGTTCGACGAGCCAGGCTCAAGTGCGAAGAGCGACTAGCTGAACGCCTTGGAACCATATCCGCCTCAGATAAGCAAGTGTAATAAGCTGAAATCGCCGCTGCCAAGCCATAAATGTTTTTTATCTCATTTCTGTATGAAATGAAAATGTCTTAAACCACCCGCAACAGGGGCTATGGCTGGTCTGGGCGGGCGGCCAGCGGTGCGGACCACCCACCCTGCTTTTCAACCACTTGTCTCCGCGCCTCAGGCCTTGACCCAAAGGGCGCAGCTGAGCGGCATCAGCTCCAGGTAATTTTTTTCGCGTCGGACCTGGGCGGTATGGAGACCACGCGCGTCGAAGCGTTCCTGGTCGGCAACTTGGGTAAAACCATCGAGCAGGCCTTCCGGCACCTCCAGCCGCACGATCTCGAAGTGCGGGTTGATGGTGTAAAAGAGCTGACGGCGCCCATACTGGCGGTTCGCGTTGTAAACCATACCCAGCGCCGAGCGACAGGTAAACGTCTCGAAGTAGCCGGGCTTGGGTCGCTCATAGAGCCGAATCATGCGCCCCCATTCGCTGCGGCGGAAGTGAATCCACTGACGGAAATACTCGTGCGTGCCGCTGTAAAAGATGGCGCGCGTGTAGGGGATCGCGTTGAGGTCTTCGCGCTGATAGGTGTTATTGATCCCATGCTTGCTCTTCAGCATGTCCATCCCGCTGTTGAGCATGGGGATGCCGAGCGACATACTGAGGATGCTCATCATCAGGTGAGTCCGGCGACGGTCGTTGAACGTCGGGAAGTAACCGTTGTGGTCGCGGTTTTCCGTAATCTTGTCGATCCAGCAGCGGTCGTCGTGGCTTTCGAGGTAGTTGACCGTCTGGGAAGGGAACGACGCCAGCTCGGCCGAGCCCTGGAGGTAGTAGCGCAGCCCTTCCGCGTTGCCTCGACCCGTCACGTATTCGCGCACAAACTCGCGGTAGCCGTCGTTCCAGGAGGCAACGCCGGTCTCCTTGAGCTGGTGCGCAATGTGCCCACGGAAGCTCCACGGCTCGGCCACCACGATAATGGATGGCTTCACGGCCTTGAGCTTTTTCTCGACATCGGCCAGCGCATCGCGGCCCACCAGTTCGCCCAGGTCGAAGCGGAAGCCGTCGACATCGTAGGTGCGCACGAGGTGGATCAGGCTCTCGATCATCAGGCGACGGGCCATTGGCGCATCACAGTCGAGCGTGTTGCCGCAGCCGCTGAAGTTCATGTATTCGCCGTCGCGGCTGAGCAGGAAGTAATACTGCTTGTCGATATACTGCAGGTAATTCGGCTCGCCCACGTGGTTATAGACCACGTCGAGGATCACGGCCATGCCCTGGCGGTGGAAGGCGTCGACCAGCTCACGAAACTCCTCGATCTGCGTCGCCTTGGCCGGATCGGTCGCGTATTGGCTCGCCGGGCTGAAGAAGTTGCAGGTCATGTAGCCCCAGTGGTACTGGGCAGGGTCGCGCGCATCATTTTCCTGAATCGGCTGCAGCTCTACGGCGTTGAAGCCCAGCTCCTTGAGGTAAAACGATTCGTGCTCCACCCATTTGCGCAGGCCGGTAAAGCCGCGCCGTTCGATGTCGGACATCGCGATCGGGGCAAACTTCGTCAGGTCGCGCACGTGCGCTTCGCACACGACCAGGTCGTGCCACCACGGCGGGCGAAACGGACGCGGCGTCCGAGGCAGCTTGCCGTGGTCGACGACGATAGCGGGGCCTTGAGGGCCGACACAGGCTAAAGCGTAAGGGTCGAGAATGCGGAAATTGGGATCGAAACAGGTCGCACCTTCGATGCTGTGGCCGTCGATCTTGTAATAATAGTACCATCCATGGCGATTGCCGGCCACGGTGGCCTCCCAGGTCATGCCGTCGACCATGCGCAGCGTGATCGGTTCGGGCTCCTGATGCTCGAGGTCCTGAAAGAGGAACAGCTTCACCGACGAGGCACGCGGGGCGAAGATACGGAAGCGGGTAATCCCGCCGAGCACTTTGACCCCCTGCTCCATCGGGCTTTCCAGCGTCTTGAGGAAGACGCCCGCCTGCACCGGCACCGTTTCCTCGTAGTCTCCCTCCTTGTAGGTCACTTGCGCTGCGCCGCTCTGGTTGATCGAGCGAGGGGCCGTGAACTGCAGCACGTGCTTGCCCGTACGGTCGGCCCGGATCTGGTAATTACGGTTGCCCGAAGCGTCCCAGTGGATGTTGGGGGCGTCGGAAGGCACATCGAGCCACCGCCCGGTGCCGGTCACGAATTTGAAGGGCACGGGCTCGCTCCCCACGATCTGTTTTTTCTGGCGCCGCAGGGTAAAGTAGCTCTCGCCGTCGATCTGCATCGGCTTCAGGCGCCACTTGCTCTTGTCCTTGCCCTGCGCCCACTCGTTGAACGGCCCGGCGACATAGAGCTTCTCCTCTTCGAACGACACGGTGGGCATCCGGCTTGCGCGGATGAGGAAGACGATGTAGGCGCCGGAGCAATAGTAAGCAGAATGCTCCCCGAAGGCCGTGGGCGGGGCCGGCTTGACATCCTGCAGCGGAATACGATCGGCACCCCAAAAGAGTGGCGGCATCGTTTTGCGCTTCCAGTCGCGCTGGAGGGACACGATTCCCGTGTGTAGGGACGCCCAATGGGCGCCGGAGAGAATGGGAGACGACGGCTGACGACGAGAGGGAGCCATTACGGCAGGGATTACCGCGCTTCGCTGCCCAAGGCAAATGTGAAGCGCAGAATTAGGCGGGTTGAGGCGTTTCGCCCGGCCAGAAACGACTTTACCTCCGGGTTTGCACAACCAGACAACTTTGTCCAAGGTTACCGGATATGGGTAATCGGGTGCTACTCGGTCTTTCCGGTGGAGTGGACAGTGCGGTCGCCGCCTTGCGCCTCAAGGAGCAGGGCTACGATGTCGTTGGCGCCTACATGAAGAACTGGATCAATGAGGAAAACGTCTTCGGGAACTGCCCTTGGGAGCAGGACATCGTCGACGCCCGGGCCGTCTGTGCCCACCTCGGCATCCCCTTCGAGGTGATCAACTTCATGCGCGACTACCGCGAACGCATCGTCAACTACCTCGTGGAAGGCTACGCACGCGGGCTTACGCCCAATCCCGACGTGATGTGCAACCGCGAGATGAAGTTTGGCGTCTTCCTCGACTGGGCCCGTGAACACGGCTTCGATTACGTCGCCACCGGCCACTACGCCCGTCGGGTAGACGCGGACGGAGCATCACGCCTGCTCGAAGGCGTCGACCCGAACAAAGACCAGTCCTACTTCCTCGCCCTGCTTCAGCCCGAGCAGCTCGATGCGGCCCTCTTCCCGGTGGGCGAGCTGCAAAAGCCGGAGGTGCGTGAGCTGGCCCGCGCCGCCAACCTGCCCAACGCGGACAAGAAAGACAGCCAAGGCATCTGCTTCATCGGCGAAGTGAAGATCAACGACTTCCTCGAAAAGTTCATCCCCGACCAGCCCGGCCTGATCGTGAACCTGCAAGGCAAGGTCTTGGGCGAGCACCGAGGCCTCCATCGCTACACCTTGGGTCAGCGCAAGGGCATCGGGGTGCCCTCCAATGCCGATAATGAATTTTACGTGGTCGTCGCCAAGCGGATCGAGCGCAACGAGCTGGTAATCGCCTTCGAGAGCCAAAAGCCAGACGAGCTTTGGCAACAGGAGATCGACCTCCACCAGTTGAGCTGGGTGACGCCCCACCCGCTTACAGAGGCCGAAGACATCGAGGCTCGCGTCCGTTACCGCGACCCGCGCGTGGCCGTGCGCTTCGAGCCCCGCCAAGACGGCTCTGCCGGGCTGATCTTTGCCGAGCCCCAGCGTGGTCTCGCCAGCGGTCAGGTCTGCGCCCTCTATCGCGGCGAACAACTCCTCGGCGGGGGGATTTATTTCTGAGGCAGGAGTCGATCTGGCTTCCATGAATCCCTCTCATGGAAGGGATTCGCACGAGTCTCACCTTTGGCTTTGCAATTTGGGCGTGAGGCAACACTTTAGAGCGCAGCCATGTCCTGGAACCGTTTCAAGGAATACTACCTCTCCAACCCCTCCCTCGGCTTCGCGCTCGACGTGAGCCGCATGAATTTCGACCGCGGGTTTCTCGCGGAAATGGAAGCGCCGATGCAACAGGCCTTCCAGTCGATGCAAGCGCTTGAGATGGGCGCCATCGCCAATCCCGACGAAAACCGCATGGTGGGCCACTACTGGCTCCGCAACGCGGAGATCGCCCCCACGGCCGAAATCGCCGCCGAGATCAGCGGCGCGCTGGAGCGCATCGAGTCCTTTGCCCGCAAGATCCACTCCGGTGAGATCCAAGGCGAAGGCGGCAAGTTTACCGACTTGCTCGTGATCGGTATCGGCGGCTCGGCCCTGGGCCCGCAGTTCGTCGCGCAGGCGCTCGGCCGCCCCGGCGAAGACCGCATGCAGGTGCACTTCTTTGACAACACCGACCCGGATGGCATGGACGTAGCGCTGAACCCGCTGCGCAACAAGCTGGACCGCACGCTGGTGCTGGTCGTCTCCAAGAGTGGCGGCACTCCTGAGACGCGCAATGGCATGCTCGAAGCCCAGCAGGCCTACCTTTCTGAGAGCGTTACCTTTGCCAGGCACGCCGTGGCCGTGACCGGAGTCGACAGCAAGCTCGACAAGGTGGCAGTGGAAGAAGACTGGCTCGAACGCTTCCCGATGTGGGACTGGGTCGGTGGCCGCACCAGCGAAATGGCTGCCGTCGGCCTCCTTCCGGCCCGCCTGCAAGGCATCGACATCAAGGGCATGCTCAAGGGCGCTTCCAAGATGGATGCCTGGACTCGCAGCACCGAGACCCGCCAGAATCCGGCGGCCCTGCTCGCGCTGATGTGGTACCACGCCACCAACGGCAAGGGCGAAAAGGACATGGTGATCCTGCCCTATAAGGACCGCCTCACCCTCTTCGCCAAGTATCTCCAGCAACTCGTGATGGAGAGCCTCGGCAAGGAGCTGGACCTCGCAGGCAAGGTCGTCAATCAGGGCATCGCCGTCTACGGCAACAAAGGCTCGACCGACCAGCACGCCTATGTGCAGCAGCTGCGCGAAGGCGTGAACAATTTCTTCGCCACCTTCATCGAAGTGACGAAGGATCGCGAAGGCGCTTCCGTCGATGTGGAAGACGGCGTCACCTCGGGCGACTACCTCAACGCCTTCCTGCTGGGCACCCGCGAAGCGCTGGCCGAAAAGGACCGCGAGTCGATCACCATCACGATCGACGAAGTGACGCCCGAAGCGGTCGGCATGTTGATCGCGCTCTACGAGCGGGCAGTGGGCTTCTACGCCAGCCTTGTCGGCATCAACGCCTACCACCAGCCCGGGGTTGAAGCCGGCAAGAAGGCTGCCGCTACCTTCCTCAAGATCAAGCAGAGCGTCACCGGCTACCTCTTCGAGAATGCCGGCCAAGCCTTTACGGTGGACGAACTTGCTTCCGCCATCGGCGCCGAAGACCAGGCGGAGACGATCTACAAGCTGCTCCAGCACCTCGTAGCCAACCCCGCCAAGGGCATCGTCAAGCAGCCGGGCAGCGATATTTGGTCCGCCAAATACTCCGCCCAGGCTTAACGCCACATTCGCCGCATGAACGGAACGGGCTGGCTCACCGGAGTCATATCGGGCTTTGCCTTGCTGGCCCTTTCCGTCGCGGTCGTACAGTCCGAGCGCCTGCGCGCGGCCCACGTCGAGCAGGCCGCACTGGTCGAGCGCGAAAACCAGGCCCTGCACCTGCAAACCCAGTTGCAGGAAGCGCTCAACCAAAGCCGTCGGGAGCAGGAGCGCCAGACCCGACAACTGGCATCCTCGGAAGCTGATCTGATCGAGGCCAAGACCCGCCAGGCAGCCTTGACCGGCGACGTCGCTCGCCTGCAGCGCGAACTCGAAACCGCGCATGCGAGCCTGAAGCAGCGCGAGACGGATCTGGCCGACCGTGAGTTGCGCCTTGTCCGCCTCCGTAGCGAATTGGATCTGCGAGCCGCCGCACCCCTGCCGGCACCAGCGCCCGCCCCAGTGATTCAAGCTACTCCAGCTCCGGTTACGTTGCCCGAGTGCACGGTACTGGCCCGCTCGGCCAACGGCAAAATAATCGCTCTTGCCAACCCTCAAGAGCGTTATTTCTCGGTCGATAACACCTACCTGCTTCAGCTGCCGGACGGTCGCGCCCTCCGCTTTCACACCACCCGCTTGGCACCCGATGCCGCCTTGGGCTGGATCGAGCCACAAGAGCTAAGCTACGCGCTTGATCCCGGACTGAAATTAACTTTGAATCCTCACCCATGAATTTGATCAGCACCTTCTGGTTCTGCTTCCGACTGCTGGCTCTGGGCATCCTGAGCTGGGCCGCCACTGGCTGCGGCTCCCTCACGGGTGAAGACCCGAACATGTCGCCCGTCCCGCACGCCCAGCCAGCAAACTGGGAAGGCCAGGTGCCTGGCTTCAACGGTATGGGCGGCGCCCGCTAACGCGTGGAGCCCGCCACTCAGGAACAGCGGCTACCCCCTGCCCTCTATCTCGTCGGAACCCCGATCGGGAATCGCCAAGAGCTGACGCCGCGCGCGGTAACCGTGCTTGAACAGGCCGATGTGATCGCCTGTGAAGATACGCGCCACGCCCAGCGCCTGCTCTCCAACCTGCAGGTGACGGCCTCGCTGCGGGCCTACCACGAGCACAACGAGCGCGATCAGGCGGACAATCTGGCTGACCTTGTCGCTTCGGGGCAACGCGTGGCTTTGATCACCGACGCCGGTATGCCTGCCATCAGCGATCCCGGCTTTCGTGTCGTGCGCGCCTGCCGCGCCCGGGGCCTGCCCGTTACGCCGATCAGCGGCCCCTGTGCGGCTACGATTGCCTTGGCCGCTTCAGGGCTGCCTACCGATGGCTTTCTCTACCTCGGCTTCCTCCCGCCCAAGACGGCGGCGCGCAAACGCACTTTCGAGCGCTGGCGGGATCTGGAATACACGCTCGTCTTCTACGAATCGACCCACCGGATCGAGAAATTTGTCGACGACGTGATCGCAGTGCTTGGCGCAGACCGTTGCATGGCCATTGGCCGCGAGCTGACCAAGCTGCACGAAACCTTTTACGTCGGGCCCGCCGCCGAGGTGAAGAAAACCCTGCTGGCTGGCAGCCAAAAAGGCGAATTTGTCGTCATGATCGCCAAGGCCGGCTACCAGCTGCAAGACTCTGCATGAAGACCGTCGCCGTCATCGACGTAGGCAGCAACACGATCAAGACCCTTGTCGCCCAACGTGGCGAGCATGGTCGCGTGGAGGCGCGATTTGAGCGCACGCTGGAAGTGCGGATCAGCCAAGGCATTTCCGGGCATCCTCCCCGCCTCCGCCCAGATCGCATTGCCGCCGGGATCGAAGCCGTCAGCGAGCTGCATCGCGATTGGCGCAAACATGGGCCGATCGAGGAGTGCGCCATCGTCGCTACCAGTGCGGTGCGCGACGCCGCCAACGGGGAAGAATTTCTCGGCGGAGTTGAAGAAGCGGTCGGCATTCGCCCAGTAATCCTGACGGGTGACGAAGAGGCCCGCTTCATCGCCGAAGGCATCCGCCAAGACCCCGCGATTGGACCGGAGCTGGAACGTTTCTGCCTCGCCGACCTCGGAGGGGGCAGCCTGGAGATCATCCGCTTTGCCCATGGCCAGATCGACAAGGCAGTAAGCCTGCAACTGGGCTCGGTGCGCCTCTTCGAGGAGTTCCCGCCCGACCCGACAGGCCGCTACCCGGGCTCCATGCTGGATGAGTTGGCCGCCCACGTCCGCCGCGACATCCTGTGCCACGACGTGATCCCTTACGCCCCGCTGGTCGGCACCGGCGGTGGCATGGCCGTAACCCGCGCCATGCTGGCGGGAAAGCGCGGGATCAGCTTTGCCGAAGTGGCCTCTACCGTTTCGCTCGAAGACGTAAAGGAGCTGACGACAGAGCTCTCAGCCATGACCTTTGCCGAGCGCCTTGAAGTGCCGGGGCTGCCGCCGGGCCGCGCCGACATCTTTCCGGTGGCGCTGACGATCTACCGCACGCTGATGGAGCTGGCCCATGCGCCTGCCATCCAGCAGTCGCTCTACAACTTACGCTTCGGTATTGCGTCGCACCTGCTGAAGCACGGCTACTTCCGCTAAGCCCCGCGCAGGGCTCCTTGCAGCGCCTCAAAATCCGCAGGTAACGGTGCCTGCAACACCAGTGGCTCGCCTGTGGTGGGATGCGCGATCCGCAGCTCAGCCGCGTGCAGCATGACGCGCGGAACTTCTATCGCGAACGCGTTCGCGCGGAAGCCGTACATGGGGTCGCCCGCCAACGGATACCCCAAGTGCTGCGCATGGACCCGGATCTGGTGCGTGCGCCCCGTATGGATGTGGAAGCGCACCCGCGCCGCCACTTCGCCGAAAGCCTCTTCGACAAAATAATCCGTCAAAGCGTAGCGGCCATGGTCGACGATTGCCATTTTCTGCCGATGCACCGGGTGGCGGCCAATCGGGGCGTCGATCTTGCCCGCCGTATCGCGAGGCACGCCTTGCACCAGCGCAAGGTAGCGCTTGTCGGTCTGCCGCTCGGCAAACTGGCGGGACAGGGCTTGGTGCGCGCGGTCAGTCTTGGCCATGATGATCACGCCACTGGTCTCGCGGTCGAGGCGGTGCACGATCCCCGGGCGTTCCACGCCGCCAATGCCGCTCAGCTGCCCGCGACAGTGGTGCAAAAGCGCGTGCACGAGTGTATCTTCGCCCGTCCCGGCTCCCGGGTGCACAACCATCCCGGCGGGCTTGTGGATCGCCAGACACTCGGCGTCTTCGTAAATGACATCAAGCGGGATGTCGACCGGGCGCAGCTCCAGCGGGCGCGGCGGCGGCACCGTGTAGGTGATCCAGTCGCCCTCGAGCACCTTGTCTTTCTGACTCAGGGCGGCATCTTCGCGCCAGACAAGACCAGCAGCGAAAAGCTTTTGGACCGCACTCCGGCTCAGGCCCTCGGCCCGTGCGGTCACAGCCTTGTCGGCGCGCTCGCGGTGCAGCTTGGCGTCGACTTGAAACGAAAACTCCTGACCCGCAGCTTCGTCCATGCGCTACTCAGCAAACTCGGCCACCACGTGGTCGATCTGCTCCAGGTAATCGGCCCGCAGCTCTTCTGAAATCAGGGCGACGCGGAAACCGTTTCTGGCGATCTCGCCCAACTGCGGGATCGTGAAACCCAGCTGGTCGTGGAGGGCCGTGTATTCCTCGTGTAGCTGATTGCCGAACGACATTGGATCGTCGGTATTGATCGTGCAGGTCAGCCCCGCATCGAAAAACTGGCGAATCGGGTGATCACGCATGGTTGGCACCACGTCGAGCTTTACGTTGCTGATCGGGCAGACGTCGAGAGCGATGCCGCGTGCCTTCAGGTCGAGCACCAGTTGCGGATCTTCGGCTGAGCGAACACCGTGCTGGATGCGCTGGGCACCCAACTCGTCGACCGCGTAGCGGACGAATTCCGGCCCCGCGAATTCGCCCGCATGCGCCTTGGTAAATTTGCCATGCGCGCGGGCTTTGGCCCAGAGCGGCGGAGCCCAGTCGCCCATCGGATCGGTTTCCTCGCCGTGCAGATCGATCCCGTCGAGGTCGGGCCAGTGCACGCAGTCTTCCAGCCAATCGCGCGTCCGCTCGTTATAGCCCGCGTGGTGGATGCCCATGAAGACGCGCACTTCCATACCCTGCGGCGCGGCATGCTTGATCGCATGCACGATTCCGGGCGCACTGACGCCCAGGAACTCCACGATCCCGGAGGCAAAACTCGTCTCCACATAGCGGACGTGCTGCTCTTCGTAGAGGCGGCGGAAGACGATCTTGGCGGCTTCGTGGTAGCGCTCGGGCGAGATATACCACTGCGTCGCCATCATCAGCAGCTCCTCTTCAAACTCCGCAAAGCTGCGAAACTTGAAGTCGGCCGCCCACGAGCGAGGCGGCTTTGCCCACTGCAACGGGTCCTGACGCTGCAGCAGCTCGAACGGCAAGGCGCCTTCGATGTGCAGGTGCGTTTCGGTCTTGGGCAACGCCTGCAGAAAGGCCTGCAGGCGGGGGCTCGACGGGTTGGCCATGCGTTGGGGCGCTTACTCGGCCAGCAGTTGTTCCGGGTTGAGCGAGCGCAGGTCGTCCGGCACAAAGAGGCCATCCTTACGGATCAGCTCGCCGTCGAAGTAGATCTCGCCGCCGCCGTATTCCGGGCGCTGGATGCACACCAAGTCCCAGTGGACCTGCGAACGGTTCCCGTTGTCGGCAACGCCTTCGTAAGCCTGGCCGGGCGTAAAGTGGAAGCTGCCGGCAATCTTCTCGTCGAAGAGGATGTCGCGCATCGGCTCCAGGATGTGCGGATTGCAACCGAGGGCGAATTCGCCAATGTAGCGCGCGCCTTCGTCGCTGTTGAAGATGTCGAGGAGCTTGGCTTGATTGCCCGCGCAGGTCGCTTCGACAATGCGACCCTTTTCAAAGACGAGTCGCACGTTGTCGAACGACACGCCTTGGTAGACCGTCGGAGCGTTGTACTGGATCACGCCTTCCACGCTGTCCTTGACGGGAGAAGTGAAGACTTCGCCATCGGGGATGTTGTGCGTGCCCACACAGGTCAACGCCTGCAGGCCGTCGATGGAGAAGCGCAAGTCGGTGCCATTGCCCTTGATCTCCACCAGCTTTGCGGCATCCATCCGCGCCTTGAGCGCATTCTGCCCCGGGATCATGCGGGAGTAATCGAGGGTGCAGACGCGGAAGTAAAAGTCTTCGAAGCTCTCGGTGCTGGTCAGCGCCTGCTGCGCCATTCCAGCCGTCGGCCAGCGCAAAACGACCCACTTGGTATGGTTGACGCGGTGGTTGAGCACCGGGCGCATCTTGTTGAGGGCGAGCTTCATGCGGTCGCTCGGCACGTCCGACATCTCGAAGATGTTGTCGGCACCACGCAGGGCAATGTAGGCGTCCATGCCCTGCATGCGCTTCATCTCGATCTCCGCGATGAACTCGTATTGCTCCTCGGTCGCGCCCATCAGCATTTCACGGCTGACGGTAGAGTGATGCAGGCTGACAAAAGGCACGCCGCCCTGCGCCCGCACGGAGCGCACGAGCGCGTGCACCATCCGGTCGGGGATGTCGAAAGCTTCGATCAGCACTTTTTGGCCAGCCTGGAGGCTGACGGAATATTGGACAAGCTGGTCGGCGAGTTGCGCGTAACGGGGGTCCATGGATGTGGAATAGTCGACGTTAATGGCCGCGGCGGATGACCGAGCCTTCAAAGTAGAGGGTGAAGCGGTAAACGGTCTTGCGCCGGGTGTAAATCTTACCGGTCTCGAGATCAATTCGATTGGGGATTTCTTCATGCTGCACGTTGGCGACCGCACGGTAGCCTCGCTCCGAGAAAATATCGAGGAACATTGTGAGCGCCAGCGGGTCTTCGAAAACCGGGTCTTCGGAGAAGATCGTGGCTTGGCCCGAGATCGCGTGCTTGAGCACCACCGGCATCACCTTGTCTTCGATCATGGTGATCACCTGGCGAAACAGTTCCGAGTGCAGCAGCGCGTAGTCGTCGAGACGGGTCACGAGGTCTTGCCGCGCGTGCACCGTGATCGAATCGGCCACCGGGATCTGCGCGATCATGTCGTAGGTGCGCTCTTCCAGCTCCAGCGTGGACTGGTATTTGAGCTCGCGCACGATGTTGCGCTGCACCTCGGCGATCGACTGCTGGGCGTTGATGAAGTGGTAGTGGAAGATCTCCCGCAGCGAGGCGAGGGACTCGTAAGTGATCTCCTTGAACGTGCGGTAGCGGTTGCGCGCGAGGTCGACGCTCAAGTCGGTCTTGCGCACTTCGGAAGACTGCACGTTGTCTTCCCCTGCCGTCCGGGCGCGCTCGGCCGTTTCCATGGCCTTGCGGCCACGCGAGAGCTGACGGTGCACCGACACGGCTTCGTCCACATACAACACGACGATGTGGAAGATCGGCTTGGGGAACTGGTTGCTCAGCTTGGTGCCCAGGAACTGACGACGCAGGTCCATCAAGCGCTGGTAAAAGAGCTTGAGGCTCTCCACCTGCACCTTGGTGCGGGGAAAGCCGTCGACGATGACGCCTGTCTGGCGCTCGGGGCGCAGCAACTCGCGGAGCAGGAGCGAGGTCACTTCACGGTCGCCCACCATCATGCCGGCGTCCTTGAGGCGCTTGGCCTCCGGGCTGTTCAGCAGCTCGCTGACGACGATCGGCTGGGCCGTGAGGCCGCAATACTCCATGATAAAGCTCGTCTGCGTACCTTTGCCGGAGCCCGGGGCACCGTTGAGCCAGAACATCTCGCGCGGGAAGTTGAGGTGCTCTACCCCACCCTTGTCCGACACCAGTTCATTCCAGACAGAGTTGAAGATGAGCTGTGCATCCTTGATCTCGAGGTCAAGTTCCTGATTTTTCTGCGGAGTCGATCGTTGGCCAGTGTGATTCGTCATGAAGAAGAGCAGTAAAGTCCTAAACAGCCAGCCCTAGCGCAAACCGGGCGGTCAGACAAGACCGGAGAGGCGAAAGCGCCATCTAGGCCCGTCGGCGGCGTGTTTGTTGAGGTTCGGGCGGGGCACCGGCCATCGGCCGCACCAGCGATGGGCGGCGGCTGATGCGGTTGACGGCGGCCTCAAAGTCCTCCGCCCCGGCAATGATGGCAATCTCGACCCGCAGGTAATAGACCGGCAGCGGCTGAGCCCAATCGGCCGGGATGCGCACGGCATCCTTTTCGGTGGTGATCAGCCATTCAGCACCAGCGGCAGCAGCTTCGGCATATAGATCTTGGATCTCCTCCTCGCGGAAACGGTGGTGATCGAGGAAGCGGCGTCGCAGCACGATGTTGGCCCCATACTGGTCCACAAACTTCTCGAAACTCTCCGGCACGGCGATCGCGCTGAAGGCGGCGACTTTGTGCCCTTCCAGTTGGTCCAGATCCAGCCGTTCCGAACCATTGAGCGCTTGCAGAAAGCGCGGCTGGTGCGTGCATTCGATCAGTTCGGTATCGGGGCGATGTTGCCGGATCAACGCCTCCAGCTCCGGATCGGCCTTGCCGTCGGATTTGGTGAGAAAAACATAAGAAGCGCGCCGCAGGTGGCTGATCGGCTCGCGCAGGATGCCGCGCGGCAACAGTTGCCCATTACCAAAGGGGTTGCTCTTGTCGATCAGCAGGAGCTGGAAATGGTCCTTGAGGCGAAAATACTGGAAGCCGTCGTCGAGGATCAATGTATCGGCACCAAAGTGCCGGATGGCATAGATACCAGCCTTGACGCGATCCTTGTCAGTTAGTACCACGACGCCCGGCAGGTTTTTGGCCAGCATGAAAGGCTCGTCGCCTGCCACTTCGGAGTCGAGCAGCACCTCCTGGCCATTGCTGACGATACGGGGCGGCTCCGCCTCGGCGTGGGTGAACCAGCGCCACCATTTGTGGTAAAACGGCTCCTTCTTGCTTTTATAGCCCCGGCTGAGAATGGCGACGGTCCGCCCTTTGGCCTGCAGGTGGCGGGCGAGCTTCTCTACCACGGGCGTCTTGCCGGTGCCGCCGACGGTGAGGTTACCCACGACGATGACCTGACAGCCAAGGTGATGCGCGCGCATCAAGCGACGGTCATACAGATGGTAGCGGGCAGATACGATCCCGCGAAAAAGCTGCGACAGGGCTCGCAGAAAGCCGCCCCAAGCCTGCGCCTGCCAGTCGCTCCGTCGATCGTAGATCACATCGACGGTGAAGGCCTCCAGAGCTTCCAGTTTTCGTTTGAGCGCACCTGCCATGATAGCAAACAGCTCATAATCAGACAAAAAAGCGTCTCCCACACAAGGCTCGACCTCGCTTTACGGCACATTTGCAGCGCCTTGAGGCAAGGGACGCCCTTTGAACGCATCCTGATCCATCCTGTTTCGCCCATCCCTTTCACTCAACGGCTCGACTCACGCCGCGCGGGTTAGGCCGTCTAACTGGTCTAGTCTTTCAACTCTCCAAGACTGCAGGCCGCCTCCATCGCTCATCTCAGGGTTCCAGCTTTACCACCCTGCTGAAAAAGTCCTTTTCCGAGTCGGCGTGATGGGTAAGCTGTGGGTATGCGCGGTAAGGTATCGAGACAGCTGGATGCGGTGGCGTTGATCAACCTGGAATCGCTGATTCCGGCGAAGCACCCGATTCGCCGGATCAAGCAGCTGGTGGACGCGGTTTTGGTGGAGCTGGAGGATGAGTTCGAGCAGATGTACGCGGAGCTGGGGCGCCCATCGATTCCGCCGGAGCGGCTGTTGAAGGCGAAGGTGTTGTGCGCGCTTTACAGTGTGCGCAGCGACCGCCAGTTCTGCGAGCGCCTGCGTTACGACCTGCTGTTCCAGTGGTTTTTGGACCTCAACCCGAGCGAGGGTAGTTTCAACGCGTCGACCTTCTCGAAGAATGCGGATCGACTGCTGCATCACCATGCCTCGGAGCTGTTTTTGCTGGAAGTGGTGGAGCTGGCGCGCTCGCACGACTGGATCAGCGACGAGCATTTCAGCGTAGACGGCACGTTGATCGAGGCGTGGGCGAGCATGAAGAGCTTCCGCCCGAAGGATGAAAAGGACGACGAGGGACGCGGCTGCGGTGGCGGCTTTGCGGACTTCAAGGGCGAAAAACGCTCGAACCAGACCCACGAATCGAAGAGCGATCAGGAGGCGAAGCTGCTCAAGAAGAGCGCCGGCAGCGCCGCCAAACTCTGCTTTGGCGCGCATGCGGTGATGGAAAACCGTCACGGGCTCTGCGTGCTCTTCGACGTGCGCTCTGCGGTCGGCAAAGGCTGCACGGAGCACGAAGTCGCGCTGGAGCAACTCGACGAGCTGACGATGCGTGGCTTCGACCCGCGCACCGTCGGGGCGGACCGCGGCTACCATAACCAGCAGTTTGTGCGCGCCTGCCGCGAGCGCGAGATCGCCCCGCACGTGGCGCAGGTCAAGGGCCGCAGGACCTCGGGGCTCGACGGGCGCACCACCCGCCACGCCGGCTACCGCGTCAGCCAACGCATCCGCAAGCGCATCGAAAACCTCTTCGGCTGGATCAAGACAACCGGTGCCTTCCGCAAAACCCGCTACCGCGGCGTCGAACGCACCCACTTCCAGGCCCAACTCGTCGCCGTCACTTGCAACCTCGTGCGCATGGCCAAACTCCTCACCGACTCCACCAGCGATCCGCCCAGATCCACGCTGGCGGCAGGCTAACGCCGCCGCCCTCGCCCCGCGCTACCCAAATCACAACAAATTGCCCGAAAATCGGGCCGGCGATGCTGCGGCAGCTGCATCGCACGTTACTTGTTACTGCCTCAACGTCTGGTCAAAGCGCTTTTTCAGCAGGGTGTTAACATACCATCTCGCATACGCTGACAGAGGCTCTCGCTCGTCCAAGTAGGCTATGATCTGTCGGGCAATTTCGTCCATCTTGCCCCGTGGGGCTTCGTTGACGCCAGGCTTGTAACGCGATTTCTCGATAAGAAATCTATCAATGAGGTCTTTCAGCTTATTAGCCAATTTTCGCCTTTCTTCGGGTAATCTGTCGTAGGTATTGAGCCGAAGCCGTTTAATCGATTCATCCGCACGTTTCCAGTCCCATGACTCTTCATCAGATTCGAGCGGAATTGCGTTCCCATCCTCTTGAAAAGAAATTAGAGCGACATCGCACTGTTTCGTTGGGTCGATTAGGTAGGCGGCTTCCGAGTCCTCGCAGCGGCAATCGAATGTTGAGCAGTTTGAATTCTCATGCAGTGGAAACCAGCCGCCCTTCTTCGAATTCCCAACACTTCCGCAGATCCGGAAGTTGCTGTAATCGAAGGCTAGCCACCAATATCCTTCTCGTTCAGTCCCGTCGATTTCCTTAGCCTGTTTCTTTGGCCTGAAATGCTCGACGTGCCAGTGGTTGTAGACATCTTTGGCTTCGGAGAACCAGCACTTGCCGTGCGAGAGGGCCAACAGCCAGTCCTTCAGCTCGCCCCAGTGATTGCAGTTGTCATCGATGATCTTGTTCCGCGCCTTCAGTTTCTCGGCGACTCCCTCATTGTTCCCAGCAGTCCTAAGCTGCGTGACCTCGCGGTTCAACGCCTCCATCTGCTGCAATAGTTCCGCCGACTTTTTCAGCCATGCCTCCCAGCGACTCTGTGCCCAAGGCGTCCAGCCTTCGAATGCGTCCGTCGGCTTCTTATTCTCGAAGTCGATCCATCTCATTGAGCTTCCTCCTCGGCAAGGATTTGACTGATGATTTCGTCGGCAACCCGATCCTGTTCCGCCTGTTCTTCGGGCGTCAGCACGGATTTGTGGAACTTGGTGTGTAGTGCCATTTTCTCGACAAATTTCGCGTAGTAGGGATCTTTGAAATCTTTCGCGAAACCCAACTCGGCGAGTTCATCGCTCAACCGAGCCATCTCTTCATTTTCCTCGTGCGTGCGCTCATTTCCCTTCGCAAAAAGGTAGTTTCGACGGTCCAAACGCTTGAGCGTTTCGCTGTCCACCGTCGAGCGGAGTCCAAAAAGTTCGCTCTTGAGGAGCCCGGCGAATCCCATTCCGCGAGGGTCGATGTCCGGCTCGCGGACTTCGATGCGTCCCTGGGGCGTCTTGCGGAGAATGCGAACCTGCTCTTTGCGCAGGCTTCCGATCATGATGGGATCGTGAGTGGTGACGAGGAGCTGCGAGTCGCCCATCAGCGTGTCCTTCTGCAGGCTCACCGTTTCCTCGATTTCATCAAAGAAACGGAATTTCCAGAGTGGATTCAGGTGCGTGTCGGGCTCGTCTAGCAGAAAGAGTGACTGATCTTCTTTGGTAAAACGCATCAGACCAAGCACCGTGAGGAGCTGTTGTTCGCCCTCCGAGAGCTGACCAAAGGTGATGTTTCCCTCCACGTCGCGGTGTTTCACGTTGATGCGCACTTCGTCGATCAGGTCGGATATATAGGTGCTCTCCAGATATTTGAAGAAACGCGAAGGTTCGCCGACTTCGCTAGCCAGTTTCTGCAAGGCTTCCTTGTCCGGAACAAACATGTAAAGCAGGTCCTGGTCTTCGGTGCGTCCGCGAAAATCAATGGTCCGGTTCTTGTCGGTGTGATCGATGGGGGCGATGGCAACCTTCCAGAGCTTGTCCAAAAACTCCTGCACAACTCCGACGGAATACCAGAATCGGGGATCTCCTTCGATCAGTCGTTGTTCGCTCAGATCGTCATTGCGGTTCCAATAAGGGCGCTTGAGGACGAACAGGACTGAATCCAGGTCATCGATGCCAAGCTTGTCTAGGATGGCAGCAGTCTGGCTGGCTTCTTCGCTACCGCCCTTGCCTTCATTCAGGAGATAGGCGAGCAGAACAAACTGGCTGTGCACCGTGCGGCAGTAGAAGAGACGCCGGAGCAACTCGTCGTCTCCATCAGTCAATGCCTTATAGAAGCGTTGCTGGTGACGCTGGAAGAGGGCCTCGATCCGGTTGCTACGTCCAGAGTAGTAGGCGAAGACGTGCGACGGCAAGTAGGTCCGGGCGTTGTTCGACAGAAACGAGAGGGCCCGTTTCTTGCATTGGTCGCTGTCCTTGTCCGTAATCCAGGCCTCCCGTTTGTCTCCGGTGGCCTTGATCTCGACGCGGTGCCCGCGCACCCGATACGTCAGCTCGTAATCGAACCCCGTTTTCTCTTTCAGATCGAGGTCGCGGAAGATAGTGACGATGGCCTCGATCAGGTTCGACTTGCCGGAACCGTTTTGCCCGATCACGGCGTAGCTCTTCAATTCGATTGGCTGGCCGTCGCTTTCGCATTCGGGCTTGCCCGAGTCGTCGAGCAGCGTCCGGGTGAAATCAATCTCGAAGTCGCGCAGGTTGCGCCAGTCTTTGATGGTGAGGCGTTCGAGGTGCATGGCGGCTTAATGGATACGATTGCGATTCGCGCCGGTCTTGCTCTCTTCTAGTTCCCGAAATGACGCTTCCTCCGGCTGTTGGATGTAGCCTGCGGCGATCTCCTTTTTGAGCTGCTGGTAGAAATCTTCGATAGCGAGGCCGGAGCGTTGCCAAAGGGTCTTGGCTTCCAGTTTGTCATTGTTGGTGGCCAGCAGGCTGGCGAGCGGGGCGGCCTCCTTGTCATCCGGGTTGGCACGGAGGCAGACCATCGAAATCAGTTCGGTCTTGGGTGCTTTCATCTTTTCAGCTTTCGGTTTGAATTCGGTTCCCGTCAGGGCGCTGACGGCGCTCTGGGCATAGGCGGCGGCCAGCGCCTCGCGGCGGCTCTGCTGCTGCTCCAGCTTGTCGACGAGGGCCATCAGCTCATCCACTTTGGCGACGATGCGGCGCTGTTCGGCGAGGGGTGGGACGGGAATTAGCATGGTTTCCACTCCTCCCACCCTCAAATGCTCCACAAGTGCTCCAATGGGCTTGTCTTGCACTCTGTCCATCATATCAGGGGCCGTTAGGCATATGAGAAGATACGTTCTTAGAATGGTATTTGGGACGACTCGAGCTAGCATCATACGTTGTCCCATGCACACCTTCATTCCTTCTGGGATAATACATGCTTCACCCATCGGAGCTTCTCGGGTAATTAGAATATCTCCAGGCTCTGGTGGGCAACGAGCTGCCCACTTTAGGTAGGTTTCTTTGCTGATGTATTTTCGCTCCTTATCGTTGAGCTCTCCATTCCTGATATTCGTGGTCCTCAAAAGAATGATTCCTTCTTTCGTATAGGGAGCTGTTTTGTTATGGCAGTCCACGACTATTAAACAGCATTGCATTAATGTCGCCCAGCTCCAACCTCCTGGGAGGGTGGGCAAGGCTTGCGGAAGCATTTGTTTTTTTTGCTTTCTCGCTTGAACCTCCGACTCATTGCTATTCGGATAACCCGACTCGAGCAGTTCCTTGCGGACTTTTGCTATTTCACCCAAGAGCTGGGCACCCGTTCCCTCCCGCCCATCCTGCTCCACTAGCTTCCCTTGCACGGCCAGCGAGAGGATGGTTTTGCGGAGTTCTTTGGGGTTGGCGTGGCCGGGTTCTGCGAAACAGGCGCGGAGGGATTCGGGGGTGGGGGTTTCGGTGAAGCGGATGTGTGTGGCTACCACTAACTTGGGCCGCAGCTCGGTGCGCTTCTGTTGCTGCGCTTCTAGCCGGTCACACAAGGCCATCAAGGCATCCACCTTCGCCACAATCCGCTTTTGCTCGGCCAGGGGCGGAAGGGGGAACGGGCGCGTCGCAAAATACTCGGTCGGCAATCGCTTTTGCCCTGCCGTTCCGGTCATCTTAGATTCGCCGAAGGTTCTGAAATAAGGTGACTTTAGGAAAATGTAGACGAAACTGGGTTCGATTCTGGGTAAGAGGCGAACAACATGTAGCTCCGTAGTACCAGCACCGATTCTGGAAGGCAAACCTCGGATAACTGCTGCCTTCCCATTCTCAAAGCAAGGGGTGATCTTCGCCACGACCACATCCTGGTTTTTAAAGTGGGTGTAGCCTTTAGCGATTTGCCCCCAAGTTCTGTTTTCTGGAATTACATCGGCCCCGTGCCTTTCCGATATAGATGCCATGGGGAGGAAAGAGGCCTCTTGAGTATAGTCGGCTTCATTTTTTGGACTGATCTCTCCCAAGTCGACGAGTCGTGACCAGCACCAAGACGCCGGGATTTCTGGCAGATTCTCTGCATAAAGAGCATTACACTTTTCGAGCTTTGGCGAGCGCTTGAATGACTTATTTTCAATACGCCACTTCTTTTCCGCTTCGATTTCTTTTAGTAGGTCTTCTCCAGTTCCGTCTTCTAAAACCTGTTGGGACAAGCGCCCGGTAATAGCGAGGAAGTAGACCATATCCCGCAACTTGACGCTCCCGCCCGGCGCATTCACCACATGGCCGAAGTTTTTCAAAAACACTTCGGGATTCATGCGGAGACATCCCCTTTGAAGTGATGAGCCAACGCGGCAGCCAGTTCGTCGTGGAGCTGCTGCTCTGTCGCAGCGATGTCCTCATTGAGCTTCTGGAGTTTCTTCAGTAGCTGGTTCGGATCGCGTGATTCTTCTTCAGGGGCGCGGGGGTTCTTCAGGTCCAGATTGAAGATAGGCAAGTAGAGGCGGTCTCCGGCGGTCTGGGCATCCTTAGCCTGCTGGCGTAGTGCCTCGAGCTTCGCTTCGGACTCGGCGACGGTATCCTCTAGGGCTGCTTTTTTTGAAGGTTTGGTTGCCCGGCGTAGTTCGAGTTTTTGCACCTTTAGCTGCTCGTTCACGCGATTAGCCTCTGTGCCCAGCTGTTCGGCCTTTGTCCAATGTGGCTGTGCCTTGGCCTCTGCCTCCGCTTTGAGCGCCTTGAAATCGACCTTCCAAGCCTGCTCCGTTTCTACCCGGCTGGCAAAGCCATCGGCCTCGCTACCCCACCATTTCACGATAGGCTCCAGCTCCTCGATCCGCAATGGCTTGGTTTTCGAGTAACTCTTGACGCCTTCTGGGTAGCGGTGCTCGTAATACCAGATCGTCTCCGTCGGCTGCCCCTTAGTAAAGAAGAGCAGATTGGTCTTGATGCCTGTGTAGGGGTTGAAGACGCCGTTGGGCAGGCGAATAACAGTATGGAGGCTGCACTTCTCCAGCAGCATGCGTTTGACCTTTGCCTTAACGCCTTCGCCAAAGAGCGTGCCATCGGGCAACACGACCGCGCCGCGTCCGCCGTCCTTGAGCAGCTTATTAACGATGAGGACGAGAAACATATCCGCCGTTTCTCGCGTCTGCACATCCGAGGGAAAATCGCTGCCCACGCCCTCGCCTTCCATCCCACCGAAGGGTGGATTGGTGATGACACAGTCTACCCGCTCACTGGGCGACCACTCATTCCAGCCGTTGGCCAGGGTGTTGCGGTGCTCGATCATGCTCGGCACCTCAATGCCATGCAGGAGGATGTTCGTTGTGCAGAGCAAGTGGGGCAGCTGCTTCTTCTCAATCCCCCGAATGCACTGGTCAATTGCGCCACGATCATCGGTAGAGGATTTTTCCGTCAGCTGTTGCTTTAGATGATCGATAGTTGCAGTAAGAAAGCCACCTGTGCCGCAGGCAGGGTCCAGCACGGTTTCCCGCAAGTCGAGCCGGGGGTTGACCATACGCACCATGAATTCGGTGACAGCTCGTGGGGTGTAGAATTCGCCCGCATTACCCGCGCTGCGCAGATCTTTCAGAATTTTTTCATAAGCCTGCCCAAGCTGAGCACGCGTATCTGACTCGTGCCATTGGATGACCTCGTCGAGTTTCTCTATCACACCCAGCAGGAGCGTGCCGGATTTCATGTAGTTGTTGGCATCCGCAAAGACCTCATGCACGACTTTCGCGACGGCGTTGCCATCGACGTTGATCTCCTTCAGGCGGGGAAAGACGGTGTTATTGACGTAGGCAGCCAGCTCGTTGGGTGAAATCTGGGGCTTGCCATCCTTGTATTTGGCCCAATTACGCCAGCGACATTCTTCGGGGATGGGCGAGGCATAGACTTCGCCCCGGTCGGCGTAATCATCCTCCCATGACTCTTCACACTGGTCGAAAACTTTTAGGAAAAGCATCCAGGCAAGCTGACCGATGCGCTGAGCGTCTCCATCGACGCCGTCATCCTTGCGCATAATGTCCTGGATGGATTTAATCGTAGCAGACAAATTCATGTACTAAGCAAGATCTTGACTATAAAGGGCTTGTTCTAGGTCCGTAAGGGCGCGTGTCCAGGCTTCATTACCACCGAAGATGGCGCGACGGATGTGTGTTTTGGTGCCCAAATCGCTGAAAGGTGGCAATTCGAGAATTTTGGGATCTTCGATATCCCTGATTCCGTGGTCCGCATATTTTTCGAGCAACGCTTCCAGCACTGCTCGGGCTTCATCCCCATATTTCGTGAAATAGTTGCGTTTGCGCACAATGTTGGCCCGCTCGCGACGGCTCAATGGCGGCTGATCGAAGGCAATGTGCGCCACGAGATCAAATGGGTCCAGCTCCTCGCCCTTGGGAACTGCCTGCGCCAAAACCTCTAACGGTAGTCCTTGCTCTTGTAGTTCGGCGAGGACAGCCTGCTTACGCTCCGCTTCGGTCCAGCGCTTGAGGAAATCATCCATGGAGGCAAACTCCCTCTTGAGCACACTGCGGATTTGCTCCTTAAGATGGATACGAAAGTCTTCTGTAATGAGCTTACCATGCTCGTCTAGCACCCTGCTGAAAAAGCGCTTTGACCAGACGTTGAGGCAGTAACAAGTAACGTGCGATGCAGCTGCCGCAGCATCGCCGGCCCTATTTTCGGGAAATTTGTTGTGATTTGGGTAGCGCGGGGCGTGGGCGGGGGCGTTAGCCTGCCGCCAGCGTGGATCTGGGCGTATCGCTG
>JAUTCQ010000018.1 GCA_030673845.1 Verrucomicrobiota bacterium JB022 | reverse complement strand
GAGGCGCGCCGGACGAGTAGTACTGGCCGGGGTGGACCTTGAGGTGGCGAATGTAGGGAAATTCGCGGTTGGGTTTGGGGGTTTCGCTTTTATCCACGCGGGCGCGTGGCTTATGATTGCGCTCAGCCATGATGGACTCCTAGGTAGTCTGTTATGGTTAGCTGCCTTCGGGTGTTGCCGCACCCGGAGGCAGTGTCTTCAGGTTATCAGAAATAATCGCCTCACAGAAAAACATTTAAAATCTTTTTGTTATAACACCAACCTCTTTAGCATTTTTGGCTTTAACCGTCGAATCGCCACTTCTCCAGTAGATATCATCACCTACAAAAGAAACATCTTTCTGAGGACAGATTGATATAGTGATAACACCGTATCCATAATAGTCATTGAAATCCATATTAGACAACAACGAACCTTTTAACTCTTCCGACAGAGGTGAAGACTTTATCTTGTCTCTCCACATGGAATAATACTCTTCCATAGTTATATCCAAAACCTTGATTTCGCGCCGAACACCCACAACAAACTTACGCCCGACCTTCCTGGGCTCCATATTATCCATTTTAGCTATTCGCCGAGCATCCACTTGCTTATCGGTAACGCCAATAATAATTTTACCGCCACCACTATTTGGCCCATTATTTGCGATGGCGCATGCGGTATTAATCACTTTGGCAAACACCGATTTATCCATCGTTCTTTTTTGGCCAAGACTAAGCACACCCTGCTTCAACTCATAACAAGAGGTTTCTATCTCTGACCTTCGTATAGAGTTATCGATATCGACAGACGTATGCTGGCCATAAATATTTTGGGCATCCGAATCTTCGAAGCAGCTAACTATTAGGCCTTTTATTGTATCAACATTCTTCCTTCTTTCTTCTGGTGATGTAGCTTTGCGGGTGTGCTCTATTCTCTCTATCAGATTGTCTAACGCGCGACCTACCGCCTTATAATCTCTAACCTTTTTGCTCTCTTTCACGATAAGTTCGTGGAAAGCAACTATCAAAACAGCAAAAACAGACGGAAATGGGTTGGTCGTTCTTGTTTTAAATATAATACTTCTTAGCTTTTTTGCTCCAGAAGCATGACAAACCTTTTCTATCTCTGAAACGCAGTGATTAAATTCCTCTTTCAATCGTTCAGGCCCGTATACATCTAGAGCACTCAACACACGATCACTCTGATCAGATGTTTCAGTATATATTTCGTCTAAAGCATCCTTGCTTCTGGGAATTAATTCTCCTGTCGCAATAGATGCCAATATGTCTGCTATACATTGCTCGTCCATACTATCTCTAAGATCGGTAGAACGTAACACTCCTTGGTTAACCCAAAATACGTCATCTGCCCTGACTTCGTAACCATGCCGCGTCATGGGAAGATCAATACTAATTGATGGCATTAAACCAAGCGGCAAGACGTCATTTGAAACATCCCCCCGTATAGAGCAAGCAACATCCCGAACCAGATCAGAAAAATCATTCTGCACCCCAGCCTGCCGCCTCTCCTGATCACTCAGTCGGTGGCCATAGGTATTAATCCTATCAAACACATCGTTAATCTCTTCCTCTGTTGCGTTACGCATCACAGACAAGGCTATGGAATAGTCCAAAATGGTGCTCACATCCTTTTGCGTAAGCAAATCATAACCTTCTGCCATATCGAACAACCCGTCTTCAGAATAGCTCTTAGCAGTCGGAAATAGGTTAAGATCGAAGACTTTCCCATCCAAGGTTGGAAACGTATTTTCTATGAAAGAAACAATGGCGTGCAGCCTTTGAAGGCCGTCAATGATCTCATAAGTGCCAGGCAGGCCATCCCTCTCCGCTATCAATATAGCGGGAACAGGATATTTACTTAGTATCGAGTCGATTAATTTCTGTTTTTCCTCTAAAGTCCAAACAAGCTTTCTTTGATATCTACGATTCACATAAAGCTGATCATTTCTAAACCAGTTATAGATGGACTGGATAGAGGTGGGCTGCGAGACAAGTTCAGACATTATAACCCCCAAGACAAAATTCGGTATCGCTGAAACAACTTTATCAAAAACCGGCAACAAAAAAAGGCCGCCCCAAAAGGAGCGGCCATCACCAAGGAAGCCTTGAGTTGAAGAGTAAGGACTAACTCACCACATGAGTTATGCGTCCCCTTTCTTCTTCGCCACCAGCGTGAGGATGTCGTAGCTGGCGACCAGTTCGTCGTCCTGGTTTTTGACCTGTACGTCCCAGACCACCACACCTTGCGGGGTGCCGTCGGGGGCGGCTTTGCCTTGGTCGATCTTTCTCTTGCAGGTGAGGCGGGCCTGGATGGTGTCGCCGGCGCCGACGGGGGTGATGAAGCGGAGGGTGTCGAGGCCGTAGTTGGCGAGGACGGGGCCGGGGGCCGGGGAGACGAAGAGGCCGGCGGCGGCGGAGAGCAGGAAGTAGCCGTGGGCGATGCGTTTGCCGAATTGAGAGTCCTTGGCGGCGATTTCGTCGAAGTGCATGTAGAAGTGGTCGCCGGAGAGACAGCCGAAGTTGACGATGTCGGCTTCGGTGACGGTGCGGCGGTGGGTGAGCAGGGATTCGCCGATGGCGAGGTCGTCGAAGTGGCGGCGGAAGGGGTGCACTTCGGTTTCGAGTACTTCGGCGCCGCGCACGTATTCGCCGGTGACGGCGGCGAGCATGGTGGGGGAGCCCTGGATGGCGGTGCGTTGGAGGTAGTGGCGGACGGCGCGGATGCCACCGAGTTCTTCACCGCCGCCGGCGCGGCCGGGGCCGCCATGTTTGAGCATGGGGAGCGGCGCGCCGTGGCCGGTGGATTCCTTGGCGGATTCAGCGTTGAGCACTTGCAGGCGGCCGTGGCGGGCGGCGAGCACGGGGATGGCGCGGGCGGCGTTTTTGGGATCCTTGGTGGCGAAGGTGGTGACCAGGCTGCCTTTGCCTTTGTCGGCGAGGGCGATGGCTTCATCCAGGTCGCCGTAGCCCATGAGGGTGCTGACCGGGCCGAAGGCTTCGATGTCGTGGGCGCCGCCTTCCGCATGAGGATCGGTGCTGCGCAGCAGGCGCGGGCCGAAGAAGGCGCCTTTGTCGGTGCCTTCGCCGATGGGCTGCGGGTCGCCGTTGCCGCCGAAGATACATTCGGAGGTGTTGAGCAGGTCGTTGACGGCGGCGGCCACGTCTTCTTTTTGGTCCAGCGACGCCAGCGCGCCCATGCGCACGCCTTCTTCGTCCGGGTCGCCGAGGGTGATTTTTTCCAGGCGCTGGATCAGGCGTTCGCCGAAGGCGTCCAGGTGCTGTTGCGGCACCAGGATGCGGCGGATGGCGGTGCATTTCTGGCCGGCTTTGACGGTCATTTCGCGGACCACTTCCTTGGCCAGCAGATCGAATTCCTCGTCGTCGGGGGTGACGTCCGGGCCGAGGATGGCGCTGTTGAGGGAGTCCGCTTCGGCGTTGAAGGGGATGGAGCGGTTGATGATGTTGGGGTGCGCGCGCAACTTGCGGGCGGTGTTGGCCGAGCCGGTGAAGGTGACCATGTCCTGTTCGTCGAGCTGGTCGAGCAAATCACCCGTGCCGCCGATGATCAGCTGAAGGGCGCCTTCCGGCAGCGCGCCGGAGTCTTGCATCAGGCGCACGCAGGCGGCGGTGAGGTAGCTGGTGGCGGTGGCCGGTTTCACCAAGCACGGCATGCCGGCGAGGAAGTTGCCGGCGAATTTTTCCAGCATGCCCCAGACCGGGAAGTTGAAGGCGTTGATGTGCACGGCGACGCCCCGGCGCGGTACCAGAATGTGGGTGGCGGCGAAGTGGTTTTCCTTGCCGAGGGGGACCACCGGGCCTTCGTGGAGGACGTTGCCGGAGGGCAGTTCCTTGCGGCCCATGCTGGCGTAGGCGAACAGGGTGCCGAAGCCGCCGTCGATGTCGAAGGCATTGTCGCCTTTGGTGGCGCCGGTGTGGCGCGAGAGTTTGTAGAGTTCTTTTTTGTGTTCCTGCAGGTAGAGCGCCATGGCCTTGAGGCGGGCGGCGCGTTCCTGGAAGTCGAGCTTGAGCAGTTCGCGGGTGCCGGTGGTGCGGGCGTAGTCCACGGCGGCGGCGAAGTCGGGGGCGTCGTCGTGGGTGTGGGCGACGATCTCGCCGTTGATGGCGCTGGCCAGGGGTTTGGCGGCC